>NZ_JBFTRT010000348.1:0-7826 GCF_056399685.1 Pedobacter sp. 01N416 | reverse complement strand
TCTTTTGGCTGTTTACTGTACTGATGGTAATCCCTAGTTCTTCCGAAATTTCTTTTGGTTTTTTATCCTCCCTAAAGGTCATATAAATAACTTTACGGCATTGTTCTGGTAAAGTATCTACACATGCAAAAATCCGGCTGATCACCTCAGCATGAATGATATCCTTCAGGGCAGTTTGGTCTTCGATGAGCTCATTCGAACCTATTGAAGATTCATATTTGGCCTTTACCTTCTCTTTTTCTAATTGCTTGAAACATGCATTACGGACACAGGTATAAAGAAATGCTTTAATTTTGAAAATACTATCAAAATCGGCCCTGCGATTCCATGCCGTAACAAGGCTTTCCTGTGCAAAATCTTGTCCCATACCCGGCTGAGACAGGACGCGGCTGGCATAAACACACAATAAAGGATAATAGCAGGTAAAAATCTGATCAAAGGCTTGCTCACTCCCGTTCTGAAACTCATGTAATAGCACGGGATTGTCCTCAATATCCTTAGATTTGATTGATTTCCGTTTATTTGCAATATACCTCATAATTTGTATGCACATATATACATATTATCTCGATATGATCAAACTATTTTTAATAAATAACCTGCTGTTTATCATTTGCGGCAGATAAGACTTGTCTAAATACGAATTTCAGTCTGAACTTTCTCAATTAGTTTGTAATAGCAAACCACCGTCTATTCCTTATGCCAGTGCGTAAACTGCTTCCAAAAAAATTGTTCATAAATACTGCTCAGCAGCAAAATGAAATGAGCCTATTTTATACATTTCCAGGGCAACCTTATTTTCTAAACGTCTGTTTGTTTATATCCAGCTCCTTTATTTTATCGTAATATTTTTCCGATTCAATCTCATTCCCTAAGCCACTATAACCCAATGCCATTACATAATAGCAATGTACCTTGTTGCGATCATTTAGATCATCGTCCCAAATGGCCAAATCTGGAAGAGAAACAGCAAAATAGTCGATTTTAGATTCTTCAAAAAGATATTTTTCGCCGTGCGCAATAAGTCTGTTAAAACGGCTGCGGGCTTTTTCTTCATTGCCCAGTTCACGCCAGGCAAGTCCCTGATAGAAAATTTTATCAGGCTGTTGATCATTATAGAAAAAGGCCTGAGTGGGTTCCGAAGCCCCCAATGTAGCCTTTACGAAATGTATTTGGGCATTCTCTTGGTCACCAAGGCCTTTATAGGCCAAGCCTTTATAATAATCTATTTCATTCTCTTGGGCATTGGTTAATTTTCCTTCTCCCAGGTTATGTGGATATACATCTGTTTCTTTCAATAACCCTATCGCTTCATTAAAACGTTTTTCATTAATAGCCTTTTTTGCCAGTTCAACCCTGCAAAAAATGTACTGACCTGTAACTTTTCCTTCCCCACCTTCCCAGGGGTGGAATTTTCGCTGAGCAATCAGGTATTTAGCAATTTCATATTCGCCGACCTGGTTATGTAAAGTAATACGCTCAATGCACAGATCATCCCGTTCTTCAACCAAATCCAGATGTCTGATCAGCATCTCTAAACGTTTGGCGGGCGCAACAGCCATTTTTTTGTACAACTGATCCAATTCCATAAATATTCTGGAATCCGTTTTATCCAGTTCAAATGCTTTTTCAAGTAATTCCTTAGCCAAAACCTTATCCCCTCGTTTGTTAAAATATGCCAGTGCTAAATTTCTCAACAGGGTCGGAAACTGGTCATCGGTACTTCTAGAAATCTCCCAACATTCGATTGCTTCTTCATATTGGCGGAAAGCGTACCAAAAATTACCTAGATAATACGACGCCCTGCCGTCACGTGGATTCAGTGAAATGGCATCTTTAAGAATACTTACTTCCTCAATTCTGTTGGGGAAACATTTTTCCGGGGACAATTGAGCCGCTTTTTCATAACATTCAATCGCTTTTGATCGATTTCCACCCATAGACGCAAAATAGCCTAAAGTATAGCAGACCATCGGATAATTCTCTCTTCCGGCGTTGAGGCAGCCCTGCAATAATTCGCTTGCCTCTTGATATAATCCTGCTCCGGCAAAATCGAGTGCATATTCGATGTAACCGTGGGACCATCCACGCATGATGGTTTTCATTTCATCAAGGATGGCTTTGTCATTGGTCAATAAATATTTCTCAAAACGGCATCCCATATTAAAGCTGTCAATTTTAAGGGAATCCTCAATCCAGGCCAATGCTTCTGTGTCTCTTTCTAATTTTCTCAAAACAGAAGCCTTCAACTGACGGGCTTTATGATTGTGCCAGTTACGGATAAGGCAAGATTCGATCCGTTCCAAAGCTTCGCCCCATTCGCCCCTTATACTGTCTATTTGCGCCAGAAGGTAAAAAGAAGCATCCTGCCATGCCGCATTCCATGTTGCCTTAAAAAGTGTCGTATAAGCCTCCTCATTCTTGTTCTGCATCTTCAAACAAAGTCCCAGATTATAGTAGGGTTCCCCATCGTAGGGATTGGGTAAAAAATAATACTTCGGATCTTGATTTTTCAACAGAAATACTTTTTTTGTATGGATTTGATGGAGAACAGGAAATAACTTCTTCATATAGAATCCCGTTTTTGTCTTTTAATTCCACTTTTAAATCTTCAAAAAGACTTGTCGTATAGAGAATCAGAACAGCCTTATCCCCCTCCAATTCAACATTGATAATGGCATCTTTGGTGGCATTCTTTACATAACCCACTTCAGAATAGGGCATAAAATACTGCGTCCATGATTTTTCTTCATAAGCTTGCAACCAGGAGAAATCGGGTTGATTATCCGTAAAAACTCCGGTCATCAATTCAATGTACGGACCGTCCACATCAGTCAGGTTCCTGTCCCAGGCTCGTCCAAAATCGCCGTGCCCCCATGTCCACTGTTTTTTCCCGGGGGAAACATGGTGGTTTGCAACATGCAATAAACCAGCCTGAACGCCATCTTCATAACCTCCGACAAAATTGTATTTAGACTGCACCGCCATATAAGATGTTGGGACCGGAATGTTTTTGTATTTTGAAATATCGACACCCGCCGAATAATCCTGCTTATAATACTCACCGGTTGCGATCGGAAATTTGGAGACATCTCTCTTTCCGTGGTCAAAAACGGCATGCACATCCGGTGGAAAAACCGATTTGTAACCATCATTTACAACTACCGCAGGATTCGCCCACCATAGGAAGGTTTGCGGGAGAGCGGTTCTGTTGTAAACTTTCACTTTGATTTCAAGAAAAGCCTTGTCAGGATGCAACGTAAACCCCTGCATTCCCTTTGTTCTGAACATTCTTTCTACTTCGTTGCACCAAACTGTTTTGCTCCCATCGTTGTTTTCTTCGATAAGAAAATCCACAGGGAGAAAAGTACTTGGCCGGTGGTGCTGAGGCCAATTAAACTCTATCCCACCTGAAATCCAAGGCCCCGTAAGTCCTACAAGTGCTGGTTTGACCACCTGGTTGTAATACACAAAATGGCGTTGTTTCACCTTGTCGTATGCCATATGAACCCTTCCTCCAAGCTCTGGCAAAATCATTATTTTAATGTATTTATTCTCTAAAAATACAGTATGGTATGATTTGTCTATTTTTTCATCCGAAATCTTCTCTACAACCGGATAAGGATATACCGCGCCCGAACTTCCTTGATAAATGCGTTTCTCCAGAAAAATAGGGTTTTTCTCTTCTTCACCTATTTGGTAAGTTGGCAATAATATATCTTCTTCCCAAACACGTACTACTCCATTTTCACTAACAGTAGATTGTATCAGGTAAGCGGTAATTTTTTCGTCTTGAAAAGTTTCAGCGGTATTCAATTCTGTCGAGTTAGAATTTATCATCTTCAATACTATTATTTGTTAATTCGTTTCAATTTTTTCTGAGATTCCTTTGGTTTCAACCATTCTTCTGTCGAAAATATAGCGGTACCCAACTGATCAAAATCCCAATAGCGTATTTTTCTAAAAAAAAGTCTGATCTCATCTGCCTGTCGCATTTTATCGGTAAGATTATGATCTTTTTGGCCTAACCTTTTATAGATGTATTTTTTCTGGGATTGCGATTATCAATGTGGCATAAAATTATTCTCCAGTTGTTCAAGGGTCTTTCCCTTGGTCTCCCTTACCTTAAGTTTTACAAACAGCCAACCAGCAAAACAGATGGCAGAATAAAAGTAAAACGGGCCATAAGTACCGATGAGTTTTGCCAGTATAGGAAAAGTAAAGACCAGTATAAAATAGGCCGTCCAGAGGCTTACTATCGATATCGAAGAAGCAATTCCCCTAATATTGTTGGGGAATATTTCGGATATAAGCACCCAGGTAACCGGAGCAAGGGATGTTGCATAAAGTGCGATGGCCAAAAGCACAAATATAGATATGAGATTGGGATCGGCTTTGATATTGAGAAAATAAGCAATGGCCAGATAAGCAAAAGCAAGTCCCATAGAACCAATAAGCATCAGCGGCCTTCTTCCTAATCTATCTACCTGCCACATCGCCAGCAAGGTAAAGCAGAGATTGACTATGCCAATTGCAACAGTTTCAAAAAGCTGCCTATCCAGATTTGCGCCGACCGCTTCAAAAATTGTAGAGGTATAATTGAATACAACATTTATTCCACACAACTGCTGAAATACAGCTAGGGTTATTCCGATCAAAAGCGCAGGACGAACACTTTTATTAAATACAGCCTTTAGACCTGTGGGCCTTGAATTTTCAATTGATTTATTGACTTCATTGATCGTATTCGCCGCAAACCCATCCTTGCCTATTTTAATAAGTGTTGCACGCGCTTTTTCAATATATCCTTTTTGAATCTGCCACCTTGGGCTTTCTGGTAAAAAAGTCACGCCAATAAAAAACAATGTGGAGGGCAATACCCCCAGACCGAACATCCAGCGCCAAGCCTCAGGCCCGGTATCGGCCAGAAAATAGTTGACTAGGTTGGTGAGCAGAATACCTAGCACGATCGTAAACTGGTTAATTGCGACATTTCTTCCCCGTATCGCAGCTGGGGAAATTTCTGCAATATATAAAGGGCTTAAAATGGAAGCCATGCCAACCCCGATACCTGCACAGAACCTCATCAGTATGAAAGCTGACAGCGAACTGCTCAAGGCCATACCTACAGAAGAGGCAGCAAAAATCAATGCAGATAACATCAGTCCGGGTTTCCTGCCAAAAACATCTGCACCTTTGCCTGCAACCAGGCAGCCTACGATACAGCCAAGGGCAAGAGAGCCGGTCAAAAACCCTTCCCACCACTCGTTAAGCCCAAATTCGTTTCTTAAAAAAGGCAATGCACCTGAAATAACTGCGAAATCAAAGCCAAACAGATAACCTCCAAGGGCAGATATGAATGAGATAAACAGGATATACCYTGTATTGAAGGAAATGTTTTGGTTTTCCATTTTATTAGTATTATTTGGTTAGAATAAGATATGGTACAATTTTATAGAATATTACTCCGCAAGCGGATGGACATTCAACCGAATATGATGGATAAAATTATGATGCAGTGAAAATAGATCCCGCGCTTAGAGTATCTAGACACAGACATTTGCTAACGTAATTACATTTTCTTACTATTGCCGAATGAAATCTCTTGGGGAAAATTTTAAAAAGGATGGTTTTGAAGGTCAGCGTGCTATCGTCATCCCAAGAACCATTCTACAAAAATTCTGTGTAGCCAATAAACTCATCAACAAATGTTTTATAACCGATATCGGCTATTATCCTAAGGCCAGATTGCATTTTCGGGAAAGAACTCACGGTGCTGAACAGAATATACTGATATATTGCATTGACGGAAAAGGAACCATTAAAATCAACAAAACCTTTTATGAAATCAGCAGCGGAGATTTTCTTTTTATCCCACGGGGACAGGCCCATTCTTACAAAACCGATCCTGAGAATCCCTGGACCATTTATTGGTGTCACTTTAAAGGCGAGCAGGCGGATGAGATCATTGAACTTGCAGCCAGAAAATATGGTTCCCCAAAAAGTTATGTTTCTTTCTCCGATGATCGCATAAACCTATTTGATTCCCTATATCAAACCCTTGAGAGTGGATATGGTTTCGATAACCTAAGCTATGTAAATTTGAGGTTCCCTCAATTTTTGTCCTCATTTTTATTCGTTGATAAGTTCGAACAGTCTCCGAAAACGGCAAGCGAGGACCTCATCGAACTCTCGTTCCGATATATGCAGGACAACCTGGATAGAATATTAACGCTGGAGATGATAGCAGAAAACGTAAATATCTCTGCAAGTCACTTCTCAGCAATCTTTAAAAAACGCACGGGCTTTCCTCCGATAGAATATCTGAATCATCTAAAAATCCAAAAGGCCTGTCAGTTCTTACAGTTTACAGACCTAAGGATCAAAGAGATCGCCTTTAAAATCGGATTAGAAGATCAATATTACTTTTCCCGTTTGTTCAACAAGGTTATGGGAATTTCTCCCACCCAATATCGTGAGCAGCGTGGGGCACCTAAATAAGATAGGGAAGATATTTTAGCCGATTAAATAATAAACGGCGAGGGCAATCGGTAGTTCATAAAAAAATTGTCACAAATACGTTCAAAGCACTTACACACGGCCAGGAACCGGTAAGGCTATAGCGAAAACATGTAGATATGTTGAGTACATCGAAAACTTCCGACAAATCATTATTATGATAAAAAAAGAAGGAACAGAAAAGTTATTGACACCTGAAGAAGTCATCAGACAGGCTGATCTTGAGGAGCGCATTGAAATCATCGAGGAAGTAAAATACGCCGATGATCGCAAAAACGGATCAAGCGAAAAGTTGGGGGGAAGTGATTTTTAAGCATATATTTTTGACAGCCTGAATAGGAAGAATTTGATATCCCTGGTAAAACCTTAGTGTGTTGCCCCCATCTCGCCTAAAATAATTTCAGTATAATACCTTAATTTCCAGTTAAATCACAAAGGAGATAAAAATGTTGGAATGGGGTCAAATAAATTGGTTTGTACAGACTATCCTTATAATTCTTTTTTAGCTACAACACCTTCAAGATTACTTTTAACTGATACAACTGTAGAAAGATGTTTTGAAACAATATCCTGAATTTGAGTAACAATTTCAGATTTCTCATCAATAATATTGTTAATTTCAGATGCATCAATTGCAAGATTGAACAATTGTAGCTTTTCTAATTTTTCAAGTTTTTCAGGATATCCAATAGGGTTATTTTTGTAATAATACAGCTTGTAATCGCCTACTCTAGCAGCAAACAGCTTAGTACCATGATAGAAAAACATTTCATTTCTTGGATTACTGTTTTCTCCTTTTAATACTGGAGATAAATCATATCCATCTGTTTTTAGATTTTCAGGAAGTTGAATGTGGGCAAGGCTGCTAATTGTAGGCAATAAATCTAAAGTGCTGCCAATCTTAACTTCTACTTTTGGTTTCAAGTTATTTGGAGACCATATGATAAAAGGCACACGAGTTCCTCCATCATAACTTGTTCCTTTTGCTCCATATAATATCCCTGATGATCCTCCGTGATCTTTATATAGTTTCCAAGGCCCATTGTCAGACGTAAAGATCACATAAGTGTTTTCATCTAAATGTTGCTCCTTAAGCGTTTTTATAATTTGACCTACACTCCAATCTAATTCCTCAATTACATCTCCATACTTCCCACCTTTACTTTTACCCACAAATTCCTTTGATGTAAAAAGAGGAATATGTGGCATTGAATGAGCTAAATACAAAAAGAAAGGTTTGTCTTTATTTTTCTTTATAAATGCAATTGATTCTTCAGTATATCGCTTTGTAATTGTTTCCTGAGTAG
>NZ_JBFTRT010000347.1:0-5346 GCF_056399685.1 Pedobacter sp. 01N416 | reverse complement strand
CAATCGATGCGATCAGCACGAGCATAAATATGATCGAGATATAAGGTCGTTGTATAAAATAACGCACCCAGTTTTGCGATTTAACCTCATGTACCACTACTTTTTTGCCAGTTGCTGCGTGACTACCCCCTTTACGGGTAAGCAAAAGATAAATCACAGGTAAACCAATCCAGGTAACAAAGAAGGAACAGACCAGGGTAATGATCATGGTATTGGTCATCACCTGAAAATAAGAACCTGCAACACCCGTCATCAGTACAAAGGGAACGAATATCACAATCGTACTGATAGAAGACCCCAACATGGCCGGGAAAAGATAACTCACCGCCTTGCTCAACAACCTCATTGTAAGCTCTTCGGGGTGTTCTTCATGTGTGCGATGAATCTGCTCTACCACCACTATAGCATCATCTATAATTAAACCTATGGCTGCTGCAATGGCGCCAAGGGTCATGATATTGAGCGAATACCCAACAAAATAGAGTACAATTACAGTTAAACAAAGCGTAACCGGGATGGTGATTAAAATGGTAACGCTTGCCTTGAACGATCTCAAAAAAATAATAGCCACCAAAATGGCCAATGCCAAACCAATTAATAAACTATCGCGTACACTTTTTACCGATTCGTTTACAAAATCGGCCTGTACGTAATAAGGTTTAATGCTTACGCCGGCCGGCAGAATATGTTTCAGTTGTTCTACTTTGGTAAACATCTCATTGGAGAGATCGACCAGGTTGGCATTAGGTTGTTTGATTACTGCAATCAGGATTCCATCTTTCCCGTTGGCATTGATGCGGGTATATTCTACACTTTGCTGAATATTTACCTTAGCAATATCCATTACTTTAATAATCCGGTTACCTTTTCTGCTCAACACCAGATTTTCCAGATCGCTTTTGTTTTTTACAGTAGCATCGGTTACAGATAGGTACAGGTAATTGTGATCGGCGAGGTAGCCGTTAGATTTTATAAAATTGGTTTGGCTGAGTGCATTGCTGATCTGATCTGGGGCGATACCCAGCGTCTGCATTTTCTGTACATCAAGCTCCAGCCAGTATTCTTTACTCTTACCGCCAATTACACGGATCTCGGAAACGCCATCAACCTGCGAAAGAAAGGGTTTCACGGTATAGGTGGCAATTTTTTTAAGTTCAGCAGACGAATAATTGTGACTTTCTAAGCTGTATCCACTTACCGGAAGAATCGATGGATTCATCTTCTCTACCGAAATGTTAACCCCAGCCGGCAACGAAGCACTGATTTTCGCAATCTGCGATTCTATGCGCTGCTGACTCAGATCGATATCGGCACCGGGGTTCATAAATGCAGAAAGCTCACAACTGCCCCTACTGGTGGTACTCCTAACCAATTGAAGATCGGGCACTTGTTTTACCGCATTTTCTAAAGGCCTTGTTACAGTAACCACCATCTTATCAACCGGCTGCAATTCTGCATCGGCAATAATCTTGATCTTTGGAAAGGTAATTTCTGGAAAAAGTCCTGTTTTTAGCTGACTGAAAGCATATACTCCGCCAACCAGTATAATGAGCAATACTGCCAGGATTGGGTTTTTATGGGAAATAAAAAACTTGTTCATGGCTACTTCTGGATTTTAACTTTGGCAGTATCTGCTATTCCATAATTCCCAGATGTAATGATCCGGTCGGTTTTCGAAAATTTAGGGCCGATCACTTCAATTGTATTTTGGCTTTCGATGCCTTTTTTCACGTTTATCTTTACCGCTGTTGAATCATTGATCAGTTTCATTACCCAAAACTCATCTTCAGTTTCATTAGCCAATACCGCCGATTTTGGCAATACCTGGGCCTGTGCATGATTTACTTTCGTTAACCACACTTTCGCAATCAAGCCTTCGGGAATATCTTTACCAGCCCCCACTTTAAGAATATAACGTTGGGTCTGCGCTGATGAATCGACAGCAAGCATGGTTCCTGAAACCGTTCCGGTCATTTTAGTTCCATCCGGTAAGCGGATAACCAGACTTTTATTCTGACTGATCAGCTGATTATATTCGTAAGGCAGATCGAGCAAAAAAACCAGACTATTGCGGTTACTGATGGTGGCCAAAGCTTCTCCATCCTGCACATAATCTCCTTTTTGATGATTTACCTGAATAATTGTTCCAGCCTGATCGGCTCTGATATTGGAAATACCAGAAAACTTAAACCCGGCATCGAGCTTATTTACGCTATTGCCAATCGATTTTGCTTCTTTGGTAATTAAACTAAACAACAGTTGATGGCTCCCCACCTGCTTGCCTAATACGACTCGGGTACTTTCTACATAACCGTTAATATTTGCCTTTACAAAACTTTTCTCCAGATACGCCGAAACTGCCGAAAGCTCCACAAATTCTGAAAGAGAACTATCTCGAACCGTAGTCACCTGAACTGGGGTAATTGGCGAGGGCTCATCTACAGTTTCTGCAGGGGCAGAATGATGACATCCCGAAAAAACAAACAGCGTGGCAATACCACTACACATTAATTTTAGATAGCTATTCATGGTTATCGGTTCCAGTAATTAAATTGGTTGATCAGTTTTAAACGGTTAATATTGGTTTGGCGCAACAAATTTTGAGCAGCCATATAGTTGTTGATCGCAATAACAAAATCGGCCACTTTTAAATCGCCAGTATGCATCAATTTACTGTCTACCTCGATCAACCCTCTGCTAAAACGGATCTGTTCGTTAATTTTTGGAAAGAGTAAATCGGTCTGGTTAATCTGCTGACGGATCAGGTTTAGCTGTTGTTGTTGCTGGCGGGCAAAAAAATCGCGGTAACTGGATATGGTTTTAGCAGAAAGACTGAGTTTATTATACTGCATTTTCTTCTGATGGCCATCGTAAATAGGAACGGAAAAAGTAAAACCAATACTTGCCCCCAAATTTTTATAAGGCTGTAAAACAAATGAAGAATTATAGCCCCCATTTGCATATATCCCAAGTTTGGGTTTATAGTTAAAGTTAATCGCTTTTTTTTGATTGCTGTTTTTTAAACTGTCGATATCAAAACGTTTATTAAAAAAGCCTCGATCCATTGAGGTGCTGGAGGTCTGCAATTGGGGATCAGCTAACTTAACCTGTGTGGTGTCGGCAATGCCTGCTAAATAATTTAACGTGGCGTAATCATTTTTAAACTGCAATTCGGCCTGTTTTACTACCAGTTGCTGTTGCTGTAAAGTAACCAGAAAAGTTAAATACTCGGATTGTTTGTAAATATTGCTTCTGGTTAATTTTTTAAGCAGTGCTTCTTCTTGTTCGAGCAGTATAACCACTTCCCGATTAAAATCTACCTGCTCTTGACTGGCATAGGCTAGAATATATTGATCGGCAATAGATCTTTGCAAATCATATAGCGACAATTGCCTGGCATATTTAATGGAATCGCTTTGGATTTTAATACCCTCGAGCTGGTTATTGATGCGTTTCTTGTTCAGCAGATCATAATTCACATTAAGTAGTACTTCTAGTGCCTGTCCGTTGGTAAGCACTTCATCGTAACCATAACCATGTACAATTGGCGCATACATCCCTGCAGAACTGGCCGTAACCTGTGGTCCCCCGGTTGCACGAACAATCAAACTATCTACCCCAGCAGAACGCTGTTGATTTTGAAAATCTTTAAGTACAGGGCTTGTAAATTCAGCCTGTTTTAAATAATAACCGAGACTTTTTGAAGGGACTTGAGCCACCGCTCCCATTACCCAAAAAGTAACCACGCATAAAATCAGGTACTTCAACTTTATATTCATTTTTGGATGATTTCAACTCAAAAAATATTGAACAATATTAAAATCTGCCCGAAAGCATTAAACCCGTGCTACCTTGTTGGTGGAAGGGCATAAATGTAAAATTCCCATCTTTTTTTGTAGTGAAAAGGCTTTTGATATATGGATAAACAAGATAAGATATCTTTGTAGAAGCAATCCCGAATCCGGCACCTGCCACCACATCACTAAACCAGTGTTTGTTATTATACATCCGCAGTGTTCCAGTGGCAGTGGCGACAAAATAACCTGCATAACCAATCCAAGGGTTAACATCTTTATACTCCTGATGCAGAAATTCTGCCGCCATAAATGCAGATGCGGTATGCCCTGAGGGAAAAGAATTTTCTCCATTTTCATTTGGTCGCTCTCTACCAACGCCCTGTTTTACAAAATGAGTAGAAACACCCATAATTGCAGCGGAGGTTACATATAACATCGAAGCATCAAACAGGTTATGCTTGCCTTTTATACCCGACAAATTAAGTGCGTATACTGCAGCCGCTGGTGCAAATTGGAGATAGTCATCAACATGAGCGGCAAATAAAGGATGGTCTTCCTGTAATTCTGCCTTGGTACTTACATCCAGTTGTTTTAATGCGCCATGATCGTAAACAGCGGCAAAACCATAACCCGCAAGTAAAACAGGCGCAATAAATGCCGTTGCCTGAAACTTTCTTTTTTGCATCGACTGGTCAGTGTACCATCGTCCTAGAGAATCTGCAGGAACATTTTTAACCGAATCTATATTTTGAGTGTACCCAATAACGGCAGCAGCATAAGTATGACTTCTATAACTTACCATAATCAACAACACCCCTAAAAACCTTTTCATAGTTTAAATTTTAATCAAAACTATAATCGAATTATGGAGAAATTCTGAAGTTATGAATGAGTGAAACTTTTTAAATTAGATGTTCGAAATGGATAATTCGATAGTGACAGGTGGCAACACCTATCACCACATCAGCAAGGGGTAATCGATAGTGACAGGTGGTAACACACAATCACACCTAAAAAATCTGCGGGCAATAAAAAATATGACAAATGCTTCATCTTAAGCCTCCCGCAGATGTCGCTGATCTACGCAGAATGTGTTTATTATTTATAATGACGGTGGCAACACCCACCACTCTTGCAATTCAACCACATAAATAACTAAAAAGATCCTGACCAAGAAGTAACTATTAGACCTTCAGCGCCATAAACACAACTAATAAAACAAGTTCGGCATGAAGAAGCGTAAAAAAATGGGCAGATTAATCACCAAAATAAACAGTAAAAACATGTTCACCACTTTCTTCGTGATAATCAATACGAAAGCCATAAAGGTTACAGATCTGTTTGGTTATGGCTAACCCAAGCCCTATGCCTTCAGACTCCACAGATTTTGAAAAACGATCGAATATTTTGGTTTGCAGATGACCGGGGTTTCCTGAATTGGAAATGGTTAGCGCCTGTTGATCAAGTTGGATATGAATGTGTCCACCACTTACATTATGCCGCACTGCATTGCTAAAAAGATTGTTTAGCAAAATATCAGCAAGATACC
>NZ_JBFTRT010000346.1:0-7727 GCF_056399685.1 Pedobacter sp. 01N416 | reverse complement strand
CGAAGAAGGCTACTGCCTAGAGTGCTGGCAATACGAGCTCTTGGCCAAAGCACTAGATAAAACGCAGCAGATTGACCCCATTTCGTCATAAATTAGATATTTACATTTAATTATCTTTAAATTAAGGACTTGGCGATGTCRGGTCTAATATTTTTTTCTTAGGATGTATATAATCTGGATAAACCGCAGTCAATTGACCCCCTCCCACCAATGCTAATTTTAATTTATCGACTTGTTTTGGAGATACTTATAAATAATTAAAATTTGGTAAGATGGAGTCAAACAAAATGGTTTGTGCATTAGGCGACAATACCCTTTTATCAGTTATTTGCAAAAAGTATTATGCTGTATTATCCTGATTTTAGCTACTGTTTTCTTCAATCTAAACAAAGCTTCAAGCTGACAATATGCCTCTCGTCAAAGTGAATCCGCCACACCTCCCAATCGCAAAATGGTCAAAACTACAAAACTTGGAAAACTAGAAATACAATTTTGTTTCTAAAATGATCTCAATTAGTTCTAAATTGGTTGTCTAAATACTTTATAACGATACGATGGACAAAAAAGCCTATTTTGAAATGAGTCTTCGCCAAAAAGGTACTCCAAGATGCCCTATATTGAACATCTGTCAACGGAGGGCAATGACCATATATTATTTTTCCTATATTGATATACGAAAAGGTGAAAATTTTGAAGAAATATTAAAAAATGAAGGCGAACTTTCCGATGAGTATTTCCAGAATAAAATAGAAGTTCAGGGAGAGTCTCCAACCATTATAAAAGGTGGGACAAGCATGTATTTTTCCAATATGTGTCCCGAAATATGCTTATTCGAAGGAGAGCACTCTCCCATAGGGTTTTACTCTGCCTGTACGAGTGGAGATTGGGATAAATATCGGACCAATAACAAAAACAGGATTATCGAAGCTGGTCRCTATTCGCAATGCCCTGAATATTCAAGGTATACTTTTGACAAAAAAAATAAACGTGGAAAAACAGCAAGAACATCAATCCCCAACTTGATAAAAGTAAGAGCAGAACTTCAACAAGAAATTAATTCAGTCTGTCCTTTCTGTACCGAGAAAGCAGTTGGCCATTTTCAAATTCATCACATAGATGAAAATCCCACCAATCACCAAATCGATAATTTAATTTTATTGTGCCCAACATGCCATTCCAAAATTACCAAAGGTGATATTACGCACAAAGAAGTTGTGAGTATGAAAACTCAAATTTCATCAAAGTTCTAATTACACCGAAGTTGCAAAAGCTACTCAATGTGACAACTGTGGAGTTTACTACATTAGTTACTATTATCAAACCAGTTTATTAGGTCAAATTTCTCACGAAGTAAGCGTCCTTCTTTAGGATGTATCATCTGTATATAAACAATATTTCCTAATAGCCACTCGCGGTAATTTCTTTTATGAATTTTCATCCGTCCTAAGTGATGATAAGGACCAAAATTTATACAATTGTGTAGATGAGTATGTATCTGCTTTCTGTCTCTTTTTGGAATGCTTAGCCTTTCATTAACCGTTAGACCAGTCACTATCTGTTGATTTGAGCGGTGGACATATTTTGTTTTCAATATATTCAACATAAATCCATCATCTTTAACCATCTGCTTGATGGCCCACAGAGAAGGTTTGTCGGAAACTTTTCCCGAAAGGGTTATATCATCGGCGTACCTGGTATAATCCAGATTCTTACTCTTAGCATAAGCTATTAAACGATAATCCATTTTTACCGCACTTAAGTTAGAAAGTGCCGGACTTGACGGTGCACCTTGAGGGAGGCACCCTAATGGATATTTCAACTTTTTTTCTGTGTCCTCTTCTGGAATATCAATACAGCATGCTTTTGACAAATCGATTGCAACTGCTTTATTATAACCTAGCATCCTAAAGATTCCAAATACCCTATCTTCAGTTACTGTCCTAAAAAAATCCTTTAGATCAAACTTGACGATCAGTTCTTTATTTACATGCGGTTTGGCATTGTCGATAATAGATTTCCCTTTCTGATAAGAGGTTATTTCTTTGGGAAACTTTACCTGATCCAAAATAAAACCCTTAATCCAATTCTGAATATTATAAAGTTGTGGATTAGGTGCATCAATATGCCTAAACCCGCCGCGTTTTTTTTTAATTCTGAATTGGTTATAATATGCGTTTCTATTGCTTAGTATACTTAAAACATCAGAATAATTCATTCCCATTAATTTGGCCCAATGTAGTGGAGAGAATATAATAGGTAAATCTGCAGTTTCTAAACGGCTAACATACTCTTGTAACTTTTCAATAAAGTCTTCCGACTTGCCAAGATCGTTGGCCCACTCTAACAAATAATCTCCGTGCTCCAACAACTCATTAGTTCTCAAGCCTAAAACTAACAATATTGTCGGAATGGGAGTTTTTTTATTCAGCATTCTTAGAATCCCAACGACAATCATTCTATTCCTGTTGAAGCCTGCAATCTCGGGTGTATCTTTTGGCATTCCCAATTGCATCTGTGTTGCTGCGAACGCATTTTGCTGCTTGAATTCTTTCAGTTTTACAAAAATATCATCTTCAGATCTCGGGAAAAGCGGCTTCCACTTAGTTTTATTTGACCAAATAATTGGGAGGGTATTATTAGGTGGGGCATAAGAAAAAGTCAGTAAAGCCTCGGAATTCTCATATCCTAAACTGAAGTCATTCTCACCTTCTTTAAATAAATACCTGCTGTTCCCATAATTCAAAGCCAAATCCTTTTTGATTGTATTTTGAGAAAGTGTAGTAAAAAAAAGAAAATTATCGTCAAAGATCTTATGATGGATATCCGCAACAAGTTTTATATTTGATATTGAAGCTTCAATATTCTGCTTTGCTTTATCCATATAGAAAATACCAGCGAGGTAAACACACTTAAGCTCTTTAAATTCTGGTGCTGACAACTCGCTAATATATTTGTAATATTTAATAAAGGTGTTTCCTGTTCCAAAAAAATCATCAAAAAACACAATGGAGGTATTGTCGTCAAACGTAGCCTCCTTTGCCAAAGATTTATTGAATATAAACTTCGCCCGCCCCGAATTTTCTAATGAATGAAAAAGAGCAGATTTGTTAATGTAATAACTAAAATGGGCAGCACTCTTTCCATATTTTGAAATAGGATAGAAATAGATTTTATTATTCTTTGGAACGAGATTAATTACCTCTTTTACTATACGATCCGCTTCAAACCTTAGATCATCTTCACTAACATAAGTTAATTTCTGAAGTATCTCCAGCGCATCAATTTTATCGTTATCTTCAAAGTTATCAAGCCATTTACTGATATCTTTCCTTGATTTTCTATTATCGATTCTATCTACGATTAAATCAACCTCATCATTGAAAACCGTCAATATTTCTTCACTAGATATTTGATTAAGAGCCATAGATGAACTAATGTATTCATTTTTTCATAACTATAATAATTTGGTCAACATATTTTTAAGCTGGAATTAGACAGACCACCTAAATGTTTACTTATTGCCTAACGAAGTAAATAATAAGCTATTCCTTTGTGTTAAATAGATATAAGAAGTAGATAGCTATAATAGGATAACAATCTACATTTTTATCGATGGTTTTTAGCTTAAATTTACTGCGGTATGGGAACTTTCCTCAGGGTCGAGCGAACTTTATCAAAACCTATTTCACTAAAATCATTATTAATTTTTTCCTCAACGTCAATATCTTTCACCTTCAGTTTACCAGATAGATAGCTCAGTTTACGCTTGTTCATTTCGATCAATTGGCCCCATCTCATGACTGATACAGTAATATTTTTGTTTTCATTTTGAAAGTAGAAATAAGGATTATCTCTAGGCTTTGGAATTCCACTAAGTTGGAATTTGGTATCCTTATTGATTTCAGAACTTATCAAAATAATATGAATGTTCATATCTTCAGAATAAAATGAGCTCTCTTCTATTTGGCGGGCATACTTCATTGCCTGTTGAATCTCCAAATTACTTAATTTAACCTTTGGAGCTTTTAGCTCTACAACAAGAATTTCTCTTTTAACCCCATCGATAGGTTTTTCACTATATAAGAAGAGATCTGTTATAGATTTAGCCTTACCAGTAACATCTGTACTTATATTATCCTCTTTTTTATCTGCCTTATAAGTAAGGGTCGCCTCTCTGAGTTTCTTCAGATTATTTTCGAGATTAGTATCTGAAAGTAAGGCCGTATTATCAAGATATTGTTCACCGAAAATCCAGACCATTTTTTCAAGAACCTTATGAAGTTCTTTTCTTTCGGCAACATGTTTGGAAATTTCCGTACAAGTCAGCTTCTCTATAAAATTGAGATCTTCCAATTTTTTGGATACCCGCTCAGAAAATTCAATAATATCTTCAATTTCAGTGCGGTTAAGAAGATTATTAAATTTTTTAACCGTCTTATTTTCTAGCCTAAGAATTTTTTGAAGAATTTGATCGAGTTCTCCAGTTATAATAGTTCTATTGATCAAAGGATACACTATCTCTCTTAGGGTCTTGTTTACCGTAAATAGATTATATCGTTCTTCAACTAAATAGGCTACTTTATCGAAAAGAACAACCTTAGATTTTGATGTTGCATTGCTAGGATCGTTGTAAGGATAAAAACTATCTTTTCTTAACTTAACAAGAAAATCATCATATTTTTTATTTCTACTTTTGAAGAATTCGTTAAGCCTGTCCTTTATAAAAAATTTAAAATCCTGTCCTCGATTATCCATTGCATCAAGATCCAAGTTGCGGTATAAGTCGGTTTCAAGGTTATCTGAGTGGATATAGACAAACCATCCCTTTGAAGTTGGATCGAGCCAATCCGCTTCAAATTGGAATCCGCCAACAATGGTGTCAACACCTGCGTTTTTCGTAGTCAGGAAGATATTGATTTCGTCGTTCGTAGATTTTAGTTGAAGAAAAGTAAAAAATAACGCATGATCCTTCCCCTTCCGATCAGTGTAGGTAAGAGCCAGCTTTGTGGGTTCACCTTGAATAAAGTCTTCAGGATTTAATATTTTGCCGTTTATCCTAAATTTTACAGTCTTATTAAAGATAACAATTGGATAGCGCTCAAAAATTGCATTTGGAAGATTTCCCTCTAAAAGTCTTTCAGAGATTTTTTTTTTTTTGGTTTCGACCGACAATCTGCTGATCATAAATATTATCAATGATAACCTTGTAATATGTATTATGATCTCCAGTTAGAAGCTTTTCATCTGTATCAATTACAAGATCTTCAATTTTCTTTACGCTTTTAATATACTGTTCATTAAATGGGATGGTTGACTTAGAAAACGTTTTGGTTAATTTTTCAAACCCGACTGTTTCAATAACAATATTGGATCCTATCTGTAATGCAGCAAAACGCCCAATCCCCTTTCCACCTTTTTTTGATGAATCTCCAAAATCCAAAAGTTTATCTTGAATATCCTCTAGGTATACACCCACTCCATCATCTTTTAATTCTATCTTTCTAATTGGAGTAGCTGAAAGTTCATTATCTTTAGGATAATCAATCGTAATGCTGATATTTTGAGCATGGGCCTGGATTGAATTATTTATAAGTTCGCAAAACGCAAGGAAAGTGCTTTGGTATTGCGTGAATAAATCATGTAGTAGCTGTGTTGTAGCAGATACTTTTCTTTTCATAACTGATCTGAGCATTAATCTACTAATTTAAGTTTAAATCTTGGACAACTGAAATAAATGAGATGATTAGCAATACATTCACCTTTTATGCATTAAAATTATTTCTTTCGATAATATTCCAGCACCCGTTTCACAAAGATTTCCATCCGGTTCTTTAAATCCTCAATCTGCACGAATGCAGCTTCAATGCCCTCCTTAGGATCCTTTACCTTTAACCTGCTATAGCGTTTCAGGTCTCCAGTAGTGATATTCTCTTCATTTTTTTTGAACTCTTCGGGTGTCTGCCAGCGTTTAATTTCAGGATCATAGATCCATAGCCTCTTACTCACCGCCTCATCATAAATAGGACGGTAATTTGCATTTGGAGCACTCTGGTAATTTCCCATGCGGCGGCTCTGCTCAGCAATAAACCCACCGTTACCCTGCAAATCTTTAGGCTTCATTTTACTAATATTTTTAGCAAACTTAAATCCTTTATCCCACTTTTCAAAATCTTTTTCTACACCTCGTGCGCATAAGCGCCGCCCGTCTGCTGCGCAGCAGCAGCGGGCGGCCCGCGGTTTTCACGGGCTAAAAAAACGGCCAGCCCCAAAGGCTGACCGCTATCAAAAATTAAATCCACCTAATTCAGCGCATCCGCCCCCATCTTTGCAAATGCCGTACAGAGATCAAAAGCCGTTTGGTTGTGCTTCAAACCTGTACCGTACATAATGGATTTAAACTTGCTTTCATCATCCTTATAATTTCTTAAGTTTTGATGGTATCCCGTAACCGCATTATAAGCCCCGAACAAAGTACCTTTTGTGGTTTCCATTTGCTGGGTGGGGCTGCTTAATGCATATTCCAGAACCTGCTCCACCGTATTTTGATAAAAGGTAGAAAGTCCGTCCTCCCTGCCATTCCGTACCGCCTCCAAAGTTTCGCAGTTCGGTACCACAGCAACCTGTATCAACTGCTTTAGGTATTTATCAGTAATTTTTACCCTGCTCCAGCGGTTAAATAATCCTTCCATCTCATTTGCCAATAGATTGGAAATCCCCAAAAGTTTGTGCGCTTCCCTCAACCTGTCTACCGCTCCCGCGGTATGCTTGATGCGCATACAACCCGTCAGATTCTTCATTGCCGCATTCAAAGTATTTTGGCAACATATGCGGATCGGTGTAAACGCAGCAGTTATACTTCCGCTCCCATCATGGGTGGTGGAAAGAAAAAGGTATTTTTCTATACAGTCGTTCCGCCCCACACGGATATAGTCGGGCAGTTTAGCCGTGATAAATGTACGTTCACCTTTGCCAAGACAGCCCGCAGTTTCATATTTTATACCCTCACCACCGTCAACAATCGCATCAAAAAAAGCAAAGGCATCAACATTCTGTACAATCTTGTAATCCCTGCCCACCACGCCCAAAACTTCCTGCGTGTCTGCACGGACGGTTGCAAAAGCATTCGGCACCAAAAGACCTTCATTCCCACCGCCCAGATAAACTGTATTGGGAAAATCCAGCAGATCCATCGCCAAGGCATTCGGCGTAAACAGAGGCCGTTTTTCTACCGCAAAATCAAGCCCTGCAAATTTTATCGCTTCGCTACTCTTCGGATAGTCCTCCACGATTGTACCCAGCCCATGCCAGGCCTTTTCCCGAACACTGAAAAAGCTGTGCTTTCCCGTGTTTTTATTATAATTAATCTGATGTGCCATTTTCTTTTGGTTTTGGTTCAACATTGGTGATCATCGAAAGACTGACCTTGAAGAATCCCACATTCTTCGTATTGGTCAGCAAACAGCTCCCCTGTGCTAAAATCTCATTCATCGTATCTTCAATATTTTCGTGCGGCGTGCTGACCACAGCCCGCAGCACGATAAAAACATGTTCCATTTTCATTGTATCTACTATTAAAATCTAAAAAATCATTGCCCCCGAAAAACGGGGGCAACAATAATTAAGCAGGGACAACCATTTCGCCCTCAATCTCCGAAAGCCTGCCCACACAAAGCATTCTGACACGCTCGGCAACCTCTTTGATGATAAAAGGGTTTTTGGTCTTGAAC
>NZ_JBFTRT010000345.1:0-5934 GCF_056399685.1 Pedobacter sp. 01N416 | reverse complement strand
AGATATAGCAGACTTAAAGTCGGTTTTTACAACTGTGGAGGTGCAACATACATTCGATTTTGTTGCTTCTGTGGTACTTCAGGATATTGAAATGCGGCGTTTCATCCATCAAAATATCTTACCGGTTTTTGAACGGAGCCTGCTTCCTGCACTAAATGAATATAAATTTGTTTTAGGAAGCTTCGTGGCCAAGCGCGCAGACTCAGAATATGGTAAGTTCCCGCTGCATCAGGATCCCACTTTTGTAGAAGAAGAAAATCACACAGGACTTAGTATCTGGTGCCCGCTCGTTGACGTAGATAAAACCAATGGCTGCCTTGGCGTTTTGCCTGGAAGCCATCGCTTAAAAAATCTTTACCGTTCACCTACCATGCTACCTTATACCGAATGGGTAGACACTATTGAAGCCAGGCACATGCATTACATTCCTATGAAGGCTGGACAAGTGTTATTCATGAATACGAGAGCAGTCCATGGCTCACCGCCCAATTTAAGCATGGCCATTAGACCCGTTGCCGCAGGTGTGGCTATACCAGCCCACTCCAACTTCAATCACTAAAAGTTCTCAAATAAAATCCATCCTGTTATGTCTACTAAACCATCAAATAATGGCAGCGGTGCTGCTCAATCTGAAGTGCCTGCATTACACTCTTTTGAGTTTGATAAAACGGCAATAGGCAACATTAAAAGCAGCGTCAATAAATTTCGCGGCTGTGTATCTATGCCATTGGATCTGATGACTTTACCGGGGCTCGAAGGCCTTGATGTAAAGCTATCTGTTCTTTATTCCAGCAATATAAAAAACAACTTAAATACCTGGAATACAGAGGCTCCTACAGGCATCCTTGGGCTGGGCTGGCAGATGCCTATTGAAATGATTACAGTAGACAAAGGAGGAAGTGCATCGGTAACGTCTGACACCTACTACCTGGTCTCCGGAGGCAGTTCCAACCCAATGGTAAAAACCGGTGAAACCGTAAGCGGCAACTGGATATTTCAACTGCGGAATTTTCAGTTTTGGTCAGTACAGTATAATCCTGCACTAAAGATTTGGATCATTATAAAAGAAGACGGGTTCACCTACACTTATGGCGCGGGAAACGACACCGCTTCAAATGCAACCCAATGGGGTATAAGCTGGGGAAACTGGATCGGTTCCAGTAATGTTGGCGCAACGCAGGTGCTCTATCCCACGTCCTGGAATCTCGCATCCATTGTAACGCCAATGGGCAATTCAGTTAACTATCAATACACAAACGTAGCACAGAAATTAATTTCCTCCGGACTTGCGTATACACAGGCCTCTTATTTGGGAAAGGTAATTGACAGCTATGGCCGGGTCATTACTTTGAATTATGGAAATAAATTCGGCATCCTTAATCCTGGCGGTGCAAGTGACGGCACTCCAATTGTCGAATACCAGCCATTGCATACCCAGATAGCGCCCCCCTCTCCCAACGCCTATCAAGACAGGTATGAAACCTATTTTTTAGATTCTGTTGACGTGGCAGATGCAGATGGCAACCCACTCTCGGGTATGAAGTTCACCTACGAATTCATCAATAATGCGGCATCATCAAACAGCAATTATTCATTGATGTACAAACGGTGTCTCCAGTCGGTGTTTCAGTACACAAATAACGGCGAAACACTTCCGGCAATGAATTTTGAATATTTCCCGACAAATCCGTCCAGCATCAACCCTGGCGCCCTAAGTGCCGTTGTATATCCCGAAGGCGGCAAAGCGTCATTTGAATACAAGGCACAAACCATAACATCTACTAATTCATCAAAAAAAGTGCAACTGCAAAATCCGATCACCGGCAGTATTCCCCGAGTTTGGTTTGGTTCCAATTACGTTGTATTCACTTACCAGAGCAGCAACCAGGTACAGGTAAAAATCCAATCGTGGAATGGACAATGGGTTAACCAAACCATCAGCATTAGTAAGACTGTAGCGACCGGTAGCCTGATGGTACAAACAACGGAGAATTTCTTCGCGCTTTCCCTCCGCAATAGTTCCACAGGCAACGATGAATTGTACCTGTTCCGTAACGATGACGCAGGACAGGACTTAAAATTCGGAAACTGGGTTATGTACAATAATCAGCCTTTCGTGCTTACCGTAAAGGCCAATTCAGAAGCTCAGTCCGTTTTTGTTGCAGGAGACAGCTTTGTAATGGCTTATAACACCGATTATACCACCACCCGGGTACAGGGATTTTCGTATAACTGGCAGGATGGAATGTGGAACGGGAACGGATCTCCGCTGTTGCCAAATTCTTCTGATTGTGTACTGGCTGCCATTACTGCGGTTCAGAATTTTTATGCAGTGTCCTGTTATCTCCCGAGTTCCCGACAACTGAAAAATTATCTGTTTTACCGCGCTTTAGATGGCACATGGAACGCCGGCAGTACATGGACTTTAAGCAATATCGATATAGTAGTAGATCAGCCAACCAATATGGCCTTCCTCGCCGTAAGCCCCACGCCAAGCTCATTGGTACTTACATTTGCTACATCTACTACCGATACGGCTATTAATTATAGCCTTAGATTATTTAACTGGGACGAGAATTTCTTTGTCCTGAACACGTCATCACCAGGCATGGTTGATTTGTCTTCTCCTATAGTAAGCGGAAATTTACTCTATCAAATATTCCAGACATCTATAGTTGGATCCACCGTAAATAATAATCTCGCAATGTTGCGGGATGCCGGCGGCGATCAGAGCTATGGCTCGGTTTGGAATCCAAAAAGCTTTTCTTCTCCTGGCGCTACAATTGGTTTGAACATGGCCACTGGTGAGGATATATCCATTCTTTCTCCTGCCAGCGGTTCTGCAGCAAATCAATGGGCAGCGTTCAATCCCAATGCCGGCTCATGGTCTATTTTGTCAAATGTTCCATCCGGGACTAACCCGAGTGTTTCTGGTAATTATATGACGGTTGGCAAAACCATTTATTTCCGCGGCACAGATGGCACATGGCGATCATTGTCAACACAACTCAACAGTTTCAATTATCCGCAAAGTCTCCAAAACCGGGGTCCGAGATTTATTAGCTACCAGGATGCCAGCGACAATACAGCATCATCCTACGTAGCAGCTTTAAGAAATGGAAATGCACAAGTGCCGCAGAAGCTGAATAATGTAAAATCATATGTACCCGATGGCACTGCCGGAACAATGTTGGTTGCCGGCCGCTTTCTGGTCACCTATCCTTCGTCTGCAGCTTCTTTCGATGCAAGCCCTACAATGGATTTATGGAATCTGGATGAAGTTAATTTCAACCAGTCCGTGACAGATACACCCGTGGCATACCTTGTGATTGAGGATCAGTACGACACCACGCAAAGTTTTACACAATCCTACTACTACGCCAACTCCCCCGAATCTCAAATTGTTTACAATGCCTTAATGGGCGTGGCGCAGTATCCACTGGTAATTGTAGTTCCCGGTGTTAAAGAGATAGCTGCCTTACCAACATCCACACCAGAAGGAAGTAGTCAGTTTTATTATTCCAACGGATTGGCCCAGCAATCGACGCTTTATCCTTCCGGTGGGCTCCAGAATTTTCAGAATATTCTTAATGGAATTCAACTGGGCCAAAAAGATTTTGCAAACGACGGCAGTCTCGTATCGTCGCAGCTGAATTACTGGACCATCTATTCAAAAGATGTTTCCGGTAAATATCTTTTAGGCGGATATGCACGTTGCGAAAAGACGGCCAATATGAAAGATGGCATTGTACAATGGTCAACAGGCACTTACGACAAGACAACCGGCGTATTATTATCTCAGGAGAAATCTTATTATGATGCAGACGGTGTGCAGAAAAATCTCCGCATAGAAACCTTATACGCTTACCAGGTTCCGGCATATGCTGCTTCGTTCAACAAGCTGCACATGTTCTCTACGGTGGCTATGACAACCCAAAGTGTAGCGCCGGCAGATAATAGTTCAAGAAATTATGTGAAGAGCCAGGCGACCATTTTCCGTAACTGGGCGAACAATGTCGTGAACACCGATTGTACTGGTGCCGGTTCGTGCAAACTGGCTGCTTATCAAATTTTTGACTGGACAACACCAGGCACTGTGGCACCACAATTCCCATCCGACACGCCGACAGCTGCATGGCAATTAAAGACTAAAATCATTTCCAGATCAGGTACCGGTAACCTCATAACAGAGCAGGTAGATGGCAATGGACTTGTTTCGTCATTCATTTACGATAAAAACCAGCAGTCATTAGTTGCCAAATTTCCAAATGGCAGTCTATCGGGAAATGAAGTGAGCTATTATGATTTTGAAACTTACGAAACGCCAATTGGCTGGGTAATTGGATCTGGTGGGACTATTGTTCCTAATAGCCAAAATACCGTGGTGGATGCCCATACAGGCACTAATAGCCTAAGCATTGCAGCAGGCAGCCACGGCGCAGCAGGCGTGCAAGGCTCATTTACCCCTATTCGCCAGGATCAGCAATATATATTTTCTGCCTGGGTTAAAAAACCCTCAACATTTAACAATAGCGCCGGTAATGCCTCCTGGCAAATATCGGTTGCCGGCGGCACCCCGACTGTTCTCAACTTCCCCGATACCGTTGGTCAGTGGGTGTATGTATCCCAATTAATTGATCTTCCCAACCCGAAGGGCACTGCGCAGATTACAATTATTTGTGAAAATGCGAATACATCCTGCAACGTGCTTGTAGATAATCTGCGGTTCACACCATTGGCATGTATCTTCGAGGCTTACAGCTATAATAACACTTTAGAACAGCCTACAGCCGTACTTGGCGCAAATGGCGAAATAAGCCGTAAAGTATTGGACAGTTTCCAGCAGGAAATTTTATCCACCAATGCGGCAGACAGGACTTCAAAAATTCAAAATGGTTACTTGTCCCGTAGTGGAAACCTGGGGGTATTTGCTCCCGCAAACCCTAATGCTTCACTTACTATTACCGGGACCAATGGCGGCGAGCTCACCGAATTTACACGTGGCCCAGAGTGGTCGTCCGTATGGCAGCAAGGAGCCGGTAACTGGATTGTAACTGGAACCGTCCTTACGCAGCAATCAGCTGGTACAGCAGGCTCGCTCACATATGCCGACGGTAATTTGACCTCAGATTATGCGTTGGATGTTGAATTCAATCTGCTCGAAACGCCTGATGCGCCATTGGGAATCCACCTGGGATCGGTACTTACCATTCAGTGGAATCCGCAATTAACTTCCTGGCAATTGCTGGATTCGACCGGAGCAAACGTGCTGCCTGCTGTGGATGCACGCGCATTTAACCTTCCCCAGAATCCGTTTGCAGCCCAGCTTGATGCAGGTACCTTGTCCGCTGCTCTTTGCATTGCATTTAATAATGCCGGCTTCCTGCTTCCTGCAACATCTACTATCAGCACAGGCGCTGCCACGGGCAAAGGCTGGACGATTACCAGTCCCGACAACGCTTACCGTTATGCGCTGAAACTGGATGGTGCTAATATAGCAGTATATACCATGAACAAGCAGTGGACATTGCTTGCCGGCCAGTCAACTGCTGTTTTCTGGGCAGATGGAAAAATGATCTTCAGCTATACAGCATCTGCTAATTTGTCTGGTGTACCCACCATTTTCTTTGGCAACAAGGTAGCCATTTCACAAATCGCTACAGCAGTAACACCAATGGCTGCTATCTCATTCGACGATGCAAATGGCAAAAATATCCAGGCGCAGCAATATGCTGGCACACAAATGGTGGTTGGTCAGCTGGTATCCGACAATCTGGGCAGAATGGCCATAAGGACGAAACAGGCATATATTTCTCCCCAACAAAACCCAATGTTTAGCTACTGCAGCGATTTTGCCGCCATGAACTGGACTGCAGGAACCATGACAGGCCTAGTGAGCACGGCCTACCCTGCTGATAATGGTTATCCATTTGC
>NZ_JBFTRT010000344.1:0-12273 GCF_056399685.1 Pedobacter sp. 01N416 | reverse complement strand
GCTGGCGACTCAGGATGCGGCCTGTTTCTTTCAAACTACGCACAAAACAACAAGTTCTACAATGTGATGATTGACGGCTCGACGGTTGGAGGTATCGGGACCGGTACTGGAATTGAGGTAGATTCTACAGGCGCCCATGACAACGAATTCTTCGGTCTGAAGGCAGAGGGCTTGCGCACGACGGTTAAGTTAAGATCACCATCACCAGGAGGAGGTAGATATCCTACAACAGCCATCAAGTTCTTTGGCGGCTCCATGTCCGGCTATGCCGGCACTGAGCAAATGGTCGACATCGGTGCAAATGTAGGCCGAACCCTGATTGATAACGTAGCGTTCACCAACAGCGACAATTATACATTGATGGTTTCCGATAAAGGCTGGAATACAAAGTGGATTTATGCGGATGACGATGCACAGTTCACGGATTCTTTTGCGGCTTCCTATATGCCGTCCAATCTACACAAAGGACGAACGAAGGTGGTGACAATGACCGGAAATATCAGTTCGGTGGCGTCTATGCCGGGTGGGTATAAGGGCGCCCGATCCAGAATTATTTTTGTCCAGGATGCTACGGGTGGGCACAGCCTTCCAGCCGCAGCCTCATGGACGGGATACTATATGGATAGGATTTCGAATACAAATAATAAGGCTTTAAAGAAGACTACATTCGACTTCGAGTACGACGGCACGAAGTGGATTCAGGTGAGTGCCGCCAACACTTGGTTTTAACTTAGTTATATATAAAAATGGTTGAAAAAAATTATTCTTTGGTACTAAAACGGCTACCAGGTAGCCTAATCAAATTAAGCCCACTGGGGGATTTCATATTTTTTGTTAAAGTAATTTCAATGAAAATAATCATCACAATACTTTTAGTTTTTACGTTTTCGCTTGCGGAATCGCAAACATTGCAGCATAAACAGCCGGTTGCGTCAAAAGCGCAGAAAGATTGGCATGATATGGAATATTACCTCTTTGCCCATTTTGGTCCCAATACCTTTACCGGTTTGGAATGGGGCCTTGGAGATGAGAAAGAAGATATATTTAACCCGACCAACTTAGACTGCGATCAATGGTGCCGGGTTGCCAAAGCAGGCGGAGCGAAGGGAATTATCATCACGGCCAAACATCACGATGGATTTTGCCTGTGGCCAAGTAAATACAGTACACACACGGTAAGGGAAAGCAAATGGAAAGATGGAAAAGGAGACGTATTGAAGGAGCTGTCTACCGCTTGTAAAAAATATGGTTTAAAATTCGGCGTATATCTTTCTCCATGGGATAGAAACCATCCCGATTATGGTACAGATAAGTACAATGATGTGTATGTGAACATGACGAAGGAGATCTTTGCAAACTATGGCCCCATTTGGGAACTGTGGTGGGACGGTGCAAACGGAGAAGGCCCTAATGGTAAAAAACAGGTATATGATTTTCAGCGGTTCGAAAAATTAGTAAGAAGCATCTCTCCCAATACCGTGATTTTTAGTGATATCGGTCCGGATATCCGTTGGGTCGGTAATGAAAACGGAATAGGTGGAGAAACAAATTGGAACACATTAGATACTGCGGGATTTGCAAGAGATGCAGGAGCTCCGCCGACAGACACGCTGAAAAGTGGTAATGCAAATGGAAAAGTCTGGATGACCGCTGAATGTGATGTGAGCATCCGACCAGGCTGGTTCTACCACCGTAGCGAAGATACCTTGGTAAAATCACCTGCTACACTTTTTAATTTGTATCTGAAAAGCGTAGGCCGCGGAGCGGACCTGTTGTTAAATATTCCACCTGACCGCAGAGGGCTTTTCAATGAGCATGATTCGGTGGCATTAGTTGGTTTTAAGAAATTGTTGGAGGAGAACTTTAGAAATAATCTAGCAAAAAAAGGAACGGGATATGTCGTATCGAACAACAGCAAAAAAATAACCAAAACATTAAATGACGGGATACCGGATAGTTTCAGTGCGACCACTTTGCCTCATTCGCAAACAATGGTCATTGAATTGGATAAGCAGCGAAAAATAAATTGCGTCGTGCTCAGGGAAGATTTATCAAAAGGCCAGCAGTGTGCAAAATTCCAAATTAAGTTGAAGGATAAACAAGGTGGATTGATCAAAGAAATAAACGGTACCACAATTGGTCGTAAAAGGGTAATCAGCTTTCCATCGGCCGAAGCTTATAAAATCGAAGTTTCAATCACTGAACAAAAAAACAGCACCAGAATTTCCGAGATAGAAGCTTATCTGATTGACGAAAGACTCATCGAAAATTAAAATGTTTGAAATGTTAATTTTTTATCGGAAAAAAAATGGAAAATAATACATATGATGCGATTGTGATTGGGTCAGGCATCAGTGGCGGATGGGCTACCAAGGAATTATGCGATAATGGCATGAAAACGCTTGTTTTAGAAAGAGGTCGCAATATTGAACATATTAAAGATTACCCTACTGCAACAAAAGATCCCTGGGAGTTTCCGCACCGGCAACAGATGCCACTTAAGGCATTAGATGAGAATCCTATCGTTAGTAAGTGTTATGCTTATGGAGAGGCAACCGAGCATTTTTTTGTCAAAGATAAAGAGCATCCCTACATACAGGAAAAACCCTTTGATTGGATACGCGGGTATCAGGTTGGTGGCAAATCTATTATCTGGGGGCGAGCCTGTCAGCGTTGGAGCGATTTTGAATTTTCAGCACCTCAGCGTTATGGATACGCAGTTGACTGGCCAATCAGGTATGATGATATTGCTCCATGGTATTCCCATGTAGAAAAATTCGCAGGTATTTGTGGTAATAAGGATGGATTAGAAGCAATGCCTGATGGCGATTATCTGCCACCGTTTGAAATGAGTTGTGTAGAATCCGATATTCAAAAGAAAATAAACGCTCGTTACAAAGACCGACACATGGTACATGCACGTTGGGCACATTTGACCAAACCTGAACCGATTCATTTGGAGCAAGGACGAGGACAATGTCAGGCGAGAGATCTGTGTTACCGTGGCTGCCCTTTTGGCGGATACTTCAGTTCTGTTTCTTCAACCCTACCTTGGGCAAAAAAAACGGGGAATTTAACCATCAGACCTTTTTCAGTGGTTCATTCAATCATTTATGATGAAGAAAAAGGGAAAGCCGTGGGAGTGAAGGTCATTGATGCCAACACAAAACAAGAAACGGTGTTTTATGCCAAAGTTATATTCCTAAATGCAGCCTGCTTAAACACAAATCTTATCTTATTAAACTCCACATCATCCCGTTTTCCAAATGGACTAGGTAATGACAATGGGTTGTTAGGTAAATATATTGCTTTTCACAATTATCGGGCAAGTGTTTTTGGAAGGGTAGAAGGATATGAAGATAAGTATTATTATGGTCGTAATCCTACTAATCCAATAATTGCTAATTATAGAAATTTGCATAAGCAGGATACGGATTATTTAGGCGGCTTTTTGACTTTTGTTTTTTCAACCAGACCAACGCCAGGAGATGTTGATGGAGTGATTGGAGCTGATTTAAAAAATACATTAACAGAACCTGGTTCATGGGTTGCAGGAATGTATATGCAGGGTGAGACGATTCCAAAAGAGAGCAATCATGTAAGGTTAAGCAAAGACAAAAAAGACGCATGGGGGATTCCTCAACTTATTATGTCTGTAAGCTATGACGATAATGACGAAAAAATGGTAGCTGATTTTTTAGAACAATCCGCTGAAATGTTAAGTGCTGTGGGGGTAAAAGATATTCAAAAAAACGATAGTCACCGTGCTCCAGGTTTGGATATTCATGAAATGGGCGGCTGCCGTATGGGTCATGATCCAGAAACCTCATTGTTGAATAAATGGAACCAATTGCATTTGTGTAAGAATGTGTATGTGACTGACGGAGCCTGTATGACAAGTACTGGTAATCAAAGTCCGTCAATACTGTATATGGCTTTTGCAGCAAGAGCTGCTAATCATGCTGTTCAAGAAATAAAAAATGGTAACTTATAACGAAACAATTCAAAAATATGGATAGAAGGGAAGCTATAGGTAAAATTTCATTGATATTGGGCGGAACCATTATCGGAGCAGAGTTTTTTTTGTCAGGATGTAAATCAGATCCAAAAAAAAATAGCTATTTGTTTACCGCAGCAGATATAATTTTTCTTAATGAGGTAGCAGAAACTATTATTCCAGAAACGAATACCCCTGGTGCTAAAGCTGCCCAAGTAGGGAAATTCATGACTGTAATGGTCAACGATTGTTATAATCCTGAAGAACAGAAAATATTTGTAGATGGAATGACAACATTGAAAGAGCAGTGTAAAGAACAATATGGAGTGAATTTCATAGATTTAGATGCTCGTAAGAAAACAGAATTCTTAAAAACCATTATTCAGGAACAAAATAAAACAGCTAAGAATAAAGATATACAACCCCCGACTCATTATTTCAAGATGATGAAAGAGTTAACGTTACTTGGGTATTTTACCTCAGAAGTTGGTTGTACAATGGCCCGACGCTATATCCCGATACCTGGGAAATATATAGGTTGCCTTCCTTACAAAAAAGGGGACAAGGCCTGGGCCACCTAGATCAGATTAGACTGTAAGATCAGCGCGCTTTGTTTGCTTTTCTGCTCGCCCTGGCAAACCAATTTACAGCCAGCGTTTTACCAACACATGTAAACTTTAATGGCTACCCATTTCAGCTAACAAAAGAATTAACTAAAAAAACAACAAAACTGACAGTTTGTATAGTATTACCTAGGATACTTCTGTGGTCTTGCCTTAAATTAGATAAATAATGACGAAAAGAATTATTCTTTTATTTGCTATCATAGCGCTATTCAATACAGGGTCTATCGCTCAAAAAAAGACAATAGTAAAAAAGGCTTCTTCCACTATACTAAACAGACCAAAATTGGTAGTTGGATTGGTGGTAGACCAAATGAGGTGGGATTATCTTTACCGGTACTATAACCGGTATTCAGATGGCGGATTTAAGCGAATGCTAAATGAAGGCTTCTCTGCAGAAAACACCTTTATCCCTTACACGCCAACCTATACTGCCTGTGGACACTCCAGTATCTACACTGGTTCGGTTCCGGCCATTAATGGTATCATTGGGAATGAATGGTATGACCGGGAATCAAAACGTGGAGTTTATTGTGTCGGCGATACTACGGTTAAAACAGTAGGCAGTGGTACCGGAGCCGGTTTAATGTCCCCTAAAAACTTACTGGTCACAACAGTCACCGATGAACTTCGCCTGGCAACAAACTTTAAAAGTAAGGCTTCAATTTATTGTTAATGGATTACAATAAATTGAAGATGGCAGATAAATACTTTGAGAAAAACTGGAATACATTATATCCAATTGAAACATATGACCAGAGTACCGCTGACAACAAAACATATGAAGGAAAATCAAAAGAAGAGCAAACCGTTACTTTTCCCCACCCTTTCAAATTGTATATCGGAAAGGATTATGACAGGATAAAAAGTTCTCCATATGGGAATGCAATGACGCTGGAACTGGCTAAAATAGCTATAAATTCAGAACATCTCGGACAGAGAGGTCAAACGGATTTTCTTGCTGTAAGTTGCTCTTCAACAGACTATGTTGGACATCAATATGGGCCAAATTCAATAGAAGCTGAGGATACTTACCTTAGATTGGACCAAGAGTTGGCCCAGTTTTTCAACTATCTGGATGCTAAGATCGGAAAGGGAAATTATCTTGTGTTTTTATCTGCTGATCACGGGGCCGCTCACGTTCCAGCCTTTATGACGGAGAATAAACTTCCCGGAGGATTGTTCAATGAGGTTCCTGTTATGGCCGGTCTGAATACTGAAATTGAACAGAAATTCCAGGTTAAAAATGCGATTGTCACTTATACAAATAGTCAGATCTATTTCGATCATGGGGCAATTAAAGAGGCCAATGCTAGTTTGGAAGCTATAAAAGCTTTGACGGTCGAAAGGTTAAAAGAACATGAGGAGGTTATGGATGCCCTGGATCTTAGTAAATTGGCCGGTTCTACCTTACCCGAGCCGATAAAAAGAGCACTCACCAATGGGTACAATGCCCATAGAAGTGGTGATATCTATTATATATTGAAATCCAATTATTTTGAAGGCGGTAAGACAGGAACGACCCACGGCGCCTGGTATCCTTATGACTCCCATATTCCATGTATGTTTATGGGATGGAACGTAAAACAGGGAAAAACCAATAAAACCCATTACATAACTGATATAGCAGCTACCGTGGCAGCAATGCTTCATATTCAGATGCCAAGTGGCTGCATTGGTGAGCCTATTACAGAGCTAACAGGCCAATAGATTACCCTAAACAATAAAGGTAACCTTAATATGTGGGTGACCTGGTTTTTGAACTGTATAAGGATACTAAGTAAAAATATTCAGGGGGCGTTAAATGCCACTTTCTTTTAGTAAGGTAAGAAGCGATCTGTTAACTCATTTTTTTGACCCGGTAGAAACCGGGTGTTTTTTCTTGGTCAAATAGTGTAAATCAATATTGATTTCTCTATACGAAGACCTTTCATATGTGACGTTTAAAATAATACTATGATGTTATTTTAAACTATAGAATTAATCGGTAGCTATATTTTTGGTTAGCTGATGAATGTGGATTAGGGTTGTTTAACAATCCTTTGCTTGAGAACAAGGATAAGAATGAATAATTACGAATTCACCCTTACTGTTCTAACCTGCTTTCCAATAGTTCAAAAAGCTTGTTGTTGTTAACAATGACGATCGGGTGGACACCCTATAGTCAAAATACCTTTTTATTGACGATAAGGAGTTGTTCCTCTTGTTTGCTGATTGTTGAAGAACAACTGCTAATCTGGCTTTCCACCAGGCTTAGGTATAAGACCTAAAAAAGATGTGGAGGGTTCATTGATGAATAAAATATATAATCACTAGAAGTAATTTTTTAAAAAATATGTATTAGAATACTGATAAAAATAAAATCACCAACACCCTCACTATGAAAACGAATCTTCCCAAATGGTTTTTTGCCAATTTAATAATTTTGACCCTTCTCATGCTTCTGGGTTGTAAAAAGGAAGCACATATCCCTTACAGCCCCCGCTATTTACCAAGCCTTGATGCTACGGATTTACCAAAGAGCAACAAGCCGATGACCATGTTTGAAGATGCCGAAAGCCCTTCAAGAATGTATGATAAAAAGGACCGTTGGTTTCGGCTAAACCAATTGGTACAGGTAATCCAAAAGGGTAAAGATTCTGTTCAAATATCTCTTTATTCTCCCGTAGGACTTAACGATGTGAAGATATATGCTAAATTAGGCAACTATGATAAGCGGTTCTTAATCTATCATTTTACAAAAATTCCTGCATTTCACCGTTCGTTTCACCAAATCCCTATGGTAGCAGGGAAAAACGATTATCTATTGGAAACGGGAAATCCTGTTACGATCGATAAAATTGATGGTTTCTCTACTGGGGCAATTGAGTTTTCAGTTGAATCAAGTGATCCATTGTTTGCTAAATTCAAAAAAATCAAGTCCTCCGAATTGGTTCAGTTTCATGATGGATATCATTTGAATGAACCTAACAAGTTTTTACCAATGAATCCTGTTTTGGCAAAAGAGGCTATTACAATGATCATAAACTATTCTTATGCATTAAGCCATCCAATTTATTATGACACCTTTGTTAATTTCGATAGATACAAACAAGAGCAGGCGGCTTTAGCCGGAACTGCTGTTCCCGGAGCGATCAATTGGCATGGGAATGCCAAGGATGAAAATGGGGTTTATGATTACTTTTCAAAGGCCGAAATTGAGAAAAAATACCTCGACTATCTTGATAGCCGAACACTTTATATGGCAAGGGTAACTGGTGGCTCTGCTTTAGGAGGAGGTGAGTTAGCTTCTCAATGGGAATCTGATTACGTAACAGGGCACTGGAAAGGCGAAATGTCGGTTTGGTCACACGAGTATTCTCATCACTCAGGCTTTAGTCATGACAGTAATTTATGCAATAGTGGAGAAGGTGGTGGACAACAAGGAATGTTAACCGATTTTTATAAATACTTAATATACCTAAATGACCTTCCGTTCACCGATCCTGAGATCCTAAGAGGATGGACAAAAACACAATATCTTGCAGAAACCTATCAAAAACCGGTTTTTAAGATTAACCCGAAAAACCCTTTCTTATTAAAATATAAAGGAGAAGGAAAATGGAATTAATAAAATATATCAAGATGCATAAGATCGTTTTTTTTATCCTACTGTTTTGCATCCTAACAAGCTGCAAAAAGAGCCTGACTATTGCCCCAACAAATTATAATTATTACTATCCTACCGATGAAGCCAGAATCACTGCAAAGCAAATCGGGGATGGAACAGGAGCTTTGGACCCCAAAGGAATAGCTGTAGCAAATGATAAACTCTACATCTGTAATGGGAATGTACTCGAAATTTTTAATGCAAAAACCCTGGCCTACATAAAGACCATTAAGAATTATACCAAGGGATCGACCACAATTCCGTTAACCGCGCTTTCATCCGTGTGCATAGACAATGGCCGTATATACCTGGGAAGCGTTGAATCGAGAGTTTTTGTAATCGATGAAAACACAAACCTCGGTATAAATACGATTGGAAATGGACAATGGTGGCAAACTTTTGTGCACGTCTTTGGTCTTGCGGCAAAAGACGGACTTCTATTTGTCAAAGAAAAGGAAAAGACTGTTAAGGTTTTTGAAATATCCCAAATTACCGAAACGAGCAATTGGAATTTGCTGCCTATTGCTAAATTAAACACGTTAAACGGATTCGATGAAATCTATTCTATGGAAGTAGCCTCGGGAAATCTAATTGTGGCAGGAAGAGATGCAAAGGGCTATTTATATTACAGCCTTTCGGATATTCGGACGAATGCAGCAAAATCACTCACGACACCGATAAGCCCCGCTACAATTCCTTTTACGGCGGCAAAACCAATTGCTGTTACATTTGGTGCCGAATGGGCGATCACTTCGGAAAATACCGGAAATTTAAATTCACTCCGTATTTATCCAAAGGAAGAATTTATCAATAAAGTCTACGGTCCAAGAATAAATGTATCTGATATTATGGGTGCAAATCCGTTTGGAAATATTGTCAGTATCGCACAACTCGATGATCGCATTTTTTTGGCAGATAACACCAATAAAGAAATAAGGGTTATTAAACTTAATAAGTCAACAATAGCGGAGCAAAAATAAACGGCATTATAGCCATTTTGAAAACATAATTTTGCATTAGCCCGGGACTTTTAACTAAATCGAAACATAAGATAAGAGCATCCTGCCACTATTTCGGTGACAGGGTGTTAATAATTTTGATAGTATGAATATCGAATACTTTCGTTGATGATTATGAGAAAATAATTGCAAGGAATTCAAAAAAATATAGTAAAAATAGCACGGGAAAAATATTAAGTTAAAAGAACGGTCTTCAAAACCTGACCAATTGCTCCAATATTGTCTGCCCCACTTTTTAGCAGGATAAATGTGTTGTCTTTTGGGGACAGAGGAGTTATCTTTCAGCCGTAAAAACCTTTAAATGGTACCTATGGAATGATTATACGAGATGAAATCCGACAATCAGGCGGAGTTCCGAAAATCCTTTACCAAGAAGATAATTTTGTTTTTGGTAAAGACAGCTCATTTAAAATTTTAAGGATATACAATATTTTGCCATAAATTAAATTTCTTTACCGGATCACCTCTCTCTATTTTGAAATTATTTGTAACCTTAGTGGCATCAACCATTAGGCATGATGGGCTCATGAAATATGAAGTTATCAAAATAAGAAGCGATTAATAAATGGTTGTACTATACAAGACCAACCCGGGGATGTTGTTATAACAAATGCTTTAAACCGCTCGGAACAACCTTGTTAAAAAAAGGAATAATAGATATCACACTTATGATGAGCAGTAATATCATTGTTAAAAGGTATCATCGGTAAAATAAGCATAATCTTTTCCAGCAAAACTGGCCCCGTAAGTCATATTCAAAGTACCGTTAACTTCCAGATACCTGGTTATTGAATAAGCCAGGCGTAAGCTGCCCTCATACTTATAGGCCAATGCCTTTTGTTCAAAGCTTATGGGCTTTTTAAAGTCAGGGATCAGGTTCCAGTTTGCGCTGGCATAATATTTATAATATCCGCTCCTGATTTTTCCCGATATGGAAAATTTTCTTATCTGGTACTTTAAGTTTAAGCCCAACTGCAGTCCATTCCAATGGTTCTTGTAATAAGAGTTTAAGCCTTCAGTTACCGGATTGTTTGGGTCTTCCAGCAGGTAAAGTTCCTGTACCAGGTTATCGTAACCGATCAAGACATTTAACAGCAATTGATCACTTAACTCTTTTTTCAAAACCAGGTTCAGACTAAGGTGCTGAACATTTCCCTTGTTGCTGATAAAGGTTTCATCAAATACAGATTCCTTTCTGTTATCTTCCAGATAATCGGCATCGTTGGCGGCCCCGCCGTTAATTTTTCCATATAAAAAGTCAGCATTGACAGCGATTCTGGGTGTTAAGGCATAATCCGCACTAATGCTATACTGCGGCCCTTTTAAATTTCCCCATACCAGTTCAGAAAGGATGTTTGGCGCTTTCCCGTCAAGATTCCCGGCAATAGACCAGTTAAAATCTTCGTTAAACAGGCCGGTGCCTATAGAAACATTGAACTTTTGGTTCTGGGAGAAAGCCGCAATAGCGATGGAGCAGAAAATTATCGTTAGGAATATGTTTTTCAAAATCGGATTTTTAGATAAAATCCCCCATATAGCAAGTACCCAACTATATGGGGGATAGGCTAATATAGCTTAAAATCGGGTCAGGTTAAACCTTTGTGCCTGACTGGTCGTACTGGAAGTACCTACAACGATGTTAGTCGAGTTGGCTGTACCGCCACCGCTTACCTCCATCCTCAATCCAGGGGCATGTTTTGGTGCAAAGCTGAACCCTTCATTACCCCTGTTATAGAGCTTGAATTTTTGGTTTTCAGCATTTGCACTTGTCCTGAATTCGACGATTGTCCCACTGGCTGTAGCGGCATCACGTACAGTCAGTACCTTGTTGGTATCCAAGAGCGATTTGATCTGATAATAACCGTGCACATCCTTCCTGAATACAAATTTTTGGTTATTATTTGAATGCGAAGGCCATATGATCAGCCTTGTTCCGTCAGCCGGGTTGCCTCCATAAATGTCAAGGGATTTCGTACTGACATAAACCGGGGTAATCCTGTAAATACCGTTAACATCGGCCGGAAAGTATAAGCTTTTTAGGCCAGCAATGTCTCCCTCAGATAGAGCTGCCCTTTGACTGTTAAATGTAGAACCATCTAACTTGGTCATAGGTGGTAGGTTACGGTCTTTGGCAAAACCCCAGGAGTCGTAAAGCATAACAGACTGGAAGTCGAAAGGGCCATGGCCGGCATAAGTTGGAAATATGTTATAGTTATGTTCATATCCAGCTGTAACCCTTGATACATCTACGATCACATACTGATCTCTGTCGGGCCTGCACTGCTCATGCATAACGCCAAGAGAGTGCATCACTTCGTGCATTACTATCCCAACCATGTTGTAGTTATAAAGATTAACCGTGTTTACTCCATTTTTTCTCCAGCCAAGCGGTGAATTATTGCCACCTGATTTTACAAACGTTATATACTCGGGCTGAGTGGTCCGCTCTACGAAGCGGATGCCGGTAGCGTTGGTCAGGTTATTAAACGCGCTGTTTATAGTGGCAACAAACGAAMTGTGCTGGGCCGCTGTCATGGTGGTAATATCAGGATATTGATAATAAACTGTAGCACCTGGCCATGTTGCAGAAAAGTCCTGTGCAATGGTTGCCCTTTCCTGGGTAGAAAGGCTGCTTGTCAGTTTTTTCAGGGTATTGAATTGTTCTTTGCTCAGGATAATATCATCAGCATAATAATAGGTTCCGTTGACTTCAACCACGTGGTTGGTCCTTCCGTCGACAACCAGTTTGTGGATGGTGGAGTCGCCCTTTTTGATTGAACTGATCGCGTCGTTCTGTAAGGGGTCTGTAGTCTCGATGTCCTTCTTGCAGGCATAAAACGAGGTTACTACGAGCAGCGCCATAAGGGCTTTTAAAAATGATTTCATAAGAAAATGATTAGGTTTTAGGATATTGTTATTTGGTACTCTTTTCTGAAAAAATAGATATTTGGAAGTATTTAGGCCTTTAACTGTATTCCGCTGTAG
>NZ_JBFTRT010000343.1:0-5404 GCF_056399685.1 Pedobacter sp. 01N416 | reverse complement strand
TGGCTGGGTGGTACCTTGGATACAACGGCAACCGTAACCGCTGCAGGCGATTTGGTTGGGCCAATAGCCGTTAAAGCAGGTGTTATAGCCAAGTTTTCGCAAAATGTTTTTATTGGTGTTGCTGCTTTTTTTATAGCTATATGGTGGGCCTATAAAAAACCTAAAAGTGAAGATGGTATACCCTTCAAAGCAGAGCGCCCGGGGTTGAAAATTGTGTGGGAGCGATTTCCGAAATTTGTATTGGGTTTTGTTGCAGCATCTTTGGTGTTTTCTTTTCTGTTATCTCCCACAACTGCAAAAAGTGTTGGACCAACCTTAAACGGCTTACGTACAGTGTGGTTTGCAATCGCTTTTATTTCAATCGGTATGGAAGCTAAATTTTCATCACTGGTAAAACTTCAGGGCGGTAAACCCGCATTTACATTTGTTACAGCACAAATATTTAACATATTTTGGACCCTCTTATGGTCGTATATTTTATTTGGCGGATATCTATTTCCTATACCTGATTTTAAATAAGTGAGGAATTGGGTTTTACGCTATCATTCACAGATTCCTATAGGAAAGTCGTCAATTGCGAGGAACGAAGATAACCGAACGATTGAGCTCATGAATGCCTTTAAAAACATATGCAAAAATGAATAATCTTAATGTGTAAGACGCTTTTACCCCAAAAACGTTGCAGTAGAAATGCCGCTATTATGCCAACACCGCTAAATTGTCGACGAACTGGATTTAAAAAGTGCCCAATGGCAGAAGTTATTTTTGTATTTGATTGAAAGGAGCTTCCATTTATTCCGTTTTCTTCGGAATCTGTGATTTTGCTGATACAAAACTTAATGATTAGATTTTATATTATCTTTAAGGGAGAATTTTTAGACACTCACCAGGAAGTTGTTCAGTTAATTAGGAGAAGGGGAGCTTGAGACTTCATTTTTTGACCAAATCGTTTAAATAACAATATGAGAAGTACAAAATTTAGCTATCTGGCTTTTTTTATCTGCCTGGTTTATACCGGTTTTTGTGGTTTTATTTCTGATAAACAGGCATATCCGCGTTTAGGGATTGTATCTGGATTAGCACAGGACAGTTTAGCTTATGCCTCTGGTTTTAAAATGATTGGCGAATCTGTTCCGAAGATGCTTTCACCTGCATTAACAGATGATCAGTTTCTTGCCAACGTGGTAAAGATTAAAGCTGCAAAATGTAAAGTATTAACCTGTAACCTTTTCTATCCGGCGAGTATAAAAATAGCTGGCCCAGAGGTAGATGAAGCGAAGGTTTTAACTTATACCGAAACTGTTCTTTCAAGAGCTCAACAAGCGGGGATCAAGTTTATTGTTTTGGGCAGCTCGGGGGCAAGGAGTATTCCGGCTGATTATAATGTCGTTAAGGCAAAATCAGATTTTATTAGCCTGGGCAAAAAACTAGCGCAAATTGCCGGGAAATATAAGGTTACAATTTTGCTAGAAAATCTCGAAACCACCGAAACTAACTTCATCACCTCGTTAAAGTCAGCTGCAGAAATTGTAAGGGAGATTGATCATCCAAATTTCAGGCTTAATGCTGATATATTTCACATGATGCGTGAAGGAGAGTCCCCAAATGAAATTATTGAGGCCGGAACATTAATTGCATTTTCTGAGGTTGCCGAAAAACAAAACAGGTCGTTGCCAGGTGTTATGGGCGACGATTTTAAGCCTTATTTAAGAGCCTTACACAAAATAAACTATAAAGGTTTCATCTTTATGGAAGGAAGTATCAAAAATGCTGCTGTAGAAATGCCGCTTGCTTTCAAATATCTTTCTGCTCAGATTGCAGAAGTGTATTCGGAAAAGAAAGCAGATTAATTATTGTTCTTTTCTACTGAAATAAGATATATAAATGCTGTTATTTCGACAATAATACCAGCGATTGCACATTTGATTTTTCTGCAGCCTTATCAATATTTGGTAAACGCATTTTTGCAACGTTGGCCTCGACAGTTAAAGATGGATTTTCACTTTTAGTAAGTGCAGCTATGTCTCTTACTGTGCTCGATAACATTTTAAGTGTAAGCATAAATTGACGGTCGATATTCCTGATCTTCTGAAAATCAACATTTGGATTAAAATGTTCGGTATTCGACCGCTCACTTTGATTAAACTGGATGCTGTCTAAAAGAACCAATTTGTCTGTAATCTGGTTCAATACTTCGTCCGAAAGATTTAGTCCTTGTATGCCTATTACCCTATTGTTTTTTATATAATAATCTAAGCCATTAAAGCTAATGAGGGTTAAGTTATTCCTGTTGATGATGTATTCTGCCTTTGGAAGACTATTTTTCGAACGGTTTTTATTATATGCACAGCGCTGAGCAGCTAAACGTTCAATCATATCGTTTCCGTTCAATCTATCTACATTCTCGAAAATATCAGCTAGTTTTGTTGGCTTGTTTTGAGCAAGAACATGAATTGATAAGCAAGATAATGAAGTGATTACAAGGAATACTAGAGCGGATGATTTGATACTTTTCATGCCGCAAAGATATATGTATAATTGCTAAAATTAAATTTTTTGTATGTTTAATATTACGTTTTTAAGGTGTTTTTGATTTTTTTTGATGATAAAAATCAATTTTTTATTTAACAGGTATTTAATAATTAAAAAACACACGCAATTCTTTGGCTTAGCAGATTGGATTTTTACGGAAAAGAATTCGCAATTAGGTTTTTAATTCTGTGCTTTTTTGTGCTTAAGAAATAGTTCTATACTTTTGGTTTCGCGATATATAGTATTACCTTATTATTGATGATCGAACTCGACTTTTTCTTTAATCTGCCTAATGGCGATATCATGCATTTTCAGCTTATCCGGCTTTCGAGAGGTGAGCTGTGGACTGTTCTTGACCATAAACAGGTATTGGAAAGGATAATAAAAGAAGGTGGGAAATGGAAAACATTGCTAGGCAGTTCCCTATCCGAAGAACTTATACAAAGTATAGGACTGTTTATTGATCGGCAGCAATATCAAAATTTGCCTATCGAGATTAAATTGAGATGGCCAAAGCTTATTGAGGAAATTATAGTGAATTCAGATACTGAATATATTGTGGTCTGCAAGCCCTTTGTAAATTTCAGATCATTTGAAAAAATGTTTGAAAAATTTGTACCTGCCATGATAAAGGATGAGTGGGCAATCAATTTCAAAGTTTACAACCACGATTTTGGCGAAGATTTTATAAAGAAACTAAGCCGCAAGGAAGAAAAATCCAGTTATCATCCTATTCAGAAATGGTAATCTTATATTGGAAGCAGGGATTCTGCTTCATATTAAATTTCAACTATTTAAAATATCACATATAATTTCCTTTATTGGATTTAGTATGGCGTCAAAATTTAATTAAGGTGCTATTAAGATGTTAATTCTGCAGTGTTAACTAAATGTATTTTTGTTGCAGCAAGACCTCTTGCTGTAAGCTCTATTTCAAAAGAAATTTCATCATTAAGCCTGATTTCTTCCTGGAGTTCCATTAAAAAGAATTGAATTTTCTGTTCATTTTCATCTTTAATAATGCCATGTCCACTATTTTGATCTACATAGCATATTGTACCCTTTCTCATTTTTTATCTGTTTTGTTAAGATTTACCCTTAATTCTTCAATGAAGATTTATTTAAATATTAGAACGTCAATTAGGAGGGTTTAATATAGTAATAATTTTGTTACATTGAGTTGAGGAAATCGATATATTTATTGATGGTGAGAATGTAGAAGGGGTTCTTATTGGGTCAATTTAATTGTTAAAGAGGGATAGTTTGTTCAGCTTTTTTATCTTCTGATTCTATTATTAATGCATTTAAGGAAATACTTATGCTTAAAATATAGAAGCCTTCTTCGTCTATTCCTGCAGTTATTTCGGCATTTTGGTGATAAGCGTATTTTAATCGGTTACGGATATTGTCCATTCCTGAACCAAAGCCTACCTTGCTTTGTATTAATCTGGGTAAATTTCGGCTTTCGATACGCAGTTTGTCATCAAAGGTATAAACATCTATAGTGGCCTTATCTTCTATGCTATTAAGATTGCCGTGTTTAAACATGTTTTCTAAAATAGTAAGCAAAACAAGCGGAATTAATTTGATTTCATCAAGATCAGGGCCGCTAGCAAGCTCAATATAAATTGCACCTTGCGTAATGCGGTGCAAACCAATCAGGTTTTCGCATTGTGCAATCTCTTCACTTAAATATACGTAGCCTTCATTATGTTGGGTATTGGCAGCAAAACGCATCATATCTGAAAGATAAAGCATTACCTTGGCGTCTTCTGGAGAGTAGGTGCTTAGTTTCTGGTGTATAAACTCAAAAGTATTAAAGAGCAGATGTGGATTAATCTGTGCTTTCATGAAAGCATTCTTAGACATAGCTAGTTCCTTATCCATTTTTTCCTTATCAATAAGCATTTGAAAACGCAGTTTTTCGATACGTGATTTTTCTGCTTTTTCTTTGATGAACCGCTTTAAGAAATAGTAACCTGTAGAAAAAAGAAGGAAAAACGAACCCCTATAAAGTACCCTGGATATTCTGATCCTAAAACTTGGCAATTTCCCCGGTAAAATATTGGTATAAGTATTTAATAGAATATCAACTACGGTAACTATGCCCAAATAGGCCAAGATTGCGAGGATAACTACCAGAGGAACCTTCCATACCGCTCCGCTAGGGAACTCTATGGCTTTTTCTATCAGTAAAGGATAGGTGTAAAATAAGGTCATATTAATCAAGTAGTGAATAGCGTAGTTGCCGAACGTTCCTAAGATACCTGCAAAATAAAGCACCATCAGCGTTTCCCAAATGATAAATACAGTCCAAGCAATTATGTGTATCCGGTAAGTATACAGCCAGTTTCGCAACATACTGTTGCTCCATTTTAAACTATTCATAAAGACTTATTTACTATTTGTGTAACGATTAAAGTTATAGCGTGCTATCGCGGCTAGTTTTCGAAAAAAAAGATATGAAAACTCAAAAATTAGCTAAAAGAACACTTTTTGTATTTAAAAAAAAATATAATGGAAAAATAAATGAACCAATAAGTACTTCCGAACCAACTACCGTTGTAATCACTACAGGCATATGTGTAATTTAAATTCAGCAAGCATTTCATTAGTAGCCGTTATTTTTTACGGCTGCTAATGATTAACCTTTCAGAAATAAAGTTTCTAAATTCATTATAATATATATCTCCAACGGTAAAATTTATGTGGTTATTCATCGTAATCCGATTACCATCCACATATAAAATCTTATCAATAGCAACAATATAACCGCGGTGTAACTGTATAAAACCTTTCTTAAGGCTAAGCTGTTCCCGAACATCTTTTAGGCTTAAATAAGCAATAATTACTTTTTCTACGGTATGTATCT
>NZ_JBFTRT010000342.1:0-5411 GCF_056399685.1 Pedobacter sp. 01N416 | reverse complement strand
GTATTATAGATGGCTGTAGGTTAAGTCATGCTACACGTTATAAATTTCTTCATAACGATATAAACGATCTTGAAACTAAACTGAAACTGGCAAAAGGAAACATATTTGTGGTGGTAGAAAGTGTTTATTCTATGGATGGAGATATTGCACCATTAATAGACGTGTCTAACCTTTGCGAACGCTACCAGGCCAACCTGATTGTAGATGAAGCTCATGCTACGGGAGTTTTTGGTGCAAGTGGCAGCGGATTAATCAGCCAGCTTAACCTGACCAGTAAAGTATTTGCACGAATTGTAACCTTTGGAAAAGCCTTAGGCGTACACGGAGCCATTATTTTAGGAAGTAAAAACTTACGCCATTACCTTATTAATTTTGCAAGATCGTTCATTTACACCACAGCTGCTCCCATTCATAATATAGTTGCAGTTAGATCGGCATACCAACACTTAAATAAAATTGATCATCAGCTGATTCATCAAAAAATTGCATTGTTTAGAAAAATGTTAAAAGAGCAAAACATTAGTGCACTTGATAGCAAAAGTACTATTCAGGGTATTTTGTTTTCATCAAATCAAGCGACTAAACTGGCCGCTACGGCACTGCAAAGCAAAGGTTTTGATGTACGGGCAATATTAAGCCCAACAGTAGCTTTGAGCAAAGAACGGCTCAGAATCTGTCTTCACAACTTTAATACCGACGAGGAAATTATTTCGTTGGTTAACCATCTTAAAGAATTGAATTAAATGGCTAAATATTTTATCACAGGCATTGGAACAGGTATCGGAAAAACATTAATCAGTGCCATTTTAACCGAAAAACTAAAAGCAGATTATTGGAAACCAATCCAATCGGGAGATTTAGATACCAGCGATAGCATAACATTAGGTAGTTTAATAAGCAATACGCAAACCGTTATCCACCCGGAAAGCTACAGATTAACACAACCCCTATCACCGCATTTATCAGCGAGATTAGATGGTATTGAGATTGATCTGAACAAAATCAATATGCCTTTAACGGAGAACAATTTGATTATTGAAGGTGCTGGGGGTTTAATGGTACCCTTAAACGAAAAAGAGCTGATTATCGACCTGATCAAAAAGTTGAATGTTGAAGTGATACTGGTTTCACAAAATTATTTAGGCAGCATTAACCATACACTTTTATCCGTCAATCTGCTTAAACAATACGAAATTCCGGTTAAAGGCATCATTTTTAATGGTAACGAGAATGTGGAAACGGAAAGATATATCCAGCAATATACCAAAATAAAAAAGCTAGGCAATATACCTAGCTTCAACAATATCGATAAAGAAAAAGTGCTGACTGCCGGTCAGGAGCTTTTCCTTTAATTGGTTTCGAAAAAACAAAATTATCTCTACCAATTACATATTCTAAAAATCTGGCGTCATTCCCGCGCAGGCGGGAATCTTAAAACATATTGCATTAAGATTATTCATAAGTTTTCCTTTTTTTGGAGGCATTCATGAGCACTCCGTGGTTCCCAATCAAGTTGGGAATGACGCACCGCCGAAGCCTATTGCTGCAGACTCAAGTATTTATTTCTCAGTTAAATAACCAGACTTTTTAAGAAAATCGGCCCAAACCTGGTATCCTGCCGGAATAAGGTGTAAACCATCTTTGGTAAGTTCTGCTCTTAAGTGTTTGTCCTGATCGGTAAAATTTGGATACAGATCGATAACCGTTACATTTTTAGCCGTAAATTTTCTGATTTCATCATTTAACCAAAGAATATGTTCGTCTTTGCCATAATGGTTTTTAAATTTTTCGAAAGCACTGTTTACTGGTAAAAGCGTATTGAAATAGATGTGTGTTTTCTTAGAACCTTTTCTGATTCTGGCAATCATTGTTTTATAATTTCTTAAGATCACACTATCTGGAATATTCCGGGAGATATCATTTATACCAATCAGGATAAAAACCTTTGTCGGTTTGCCATCAATTACATCTTGTAAACGCTCTAAAACACCAAAAGTAATATCGCCAGAAATTCCCCTGTTTTTTGCCTGTGGCAGATCTAAAAGTTTAGCCCAATCCGTGCCAGCTGTAATGCTGTTACCCAAAAAGACAAAATCTGTTTTAGATTTTGGATCGGCTTTAAACTTCGCTACCTGCTCAACATATTTCCCAGGACGGTAAGTGCTGTCCCATTTAACTACCTGAGCCGTAGCTGCTGTAAAACTCAGTGTAAATACAACAACGGTTACCAATAACTTGTTAAAAAGTGCTTTCATATTATACTTTTATAAAGGCCTAAAATACTATTTTGCCTGAACTAAAATATCCGGATAATCAGAAATAATACCATCAACATTTAAGGCTTTTAATTTCTGAATATCGGCTAAGGTATTGGCAGTCCAGGGAATGATTTTTACACCATCAGCATGTGCTTTTTTAACCAATTCTTCATTCACCATTTGCCAAACCGGACTTAAAATAAAGGGTTTATAACCTAAATCGGCAATATTTTCTTCATATGTTTTTTTATTGGCAACCAAAAAAGAGGTTTTTATTTTAGGATACTTTTCGTGAATAATCTGGATCGTCCTTTTATCAAAAGATTGGATTACTACAAAATCAGCGATTTTTTTCTTTAAAATTACATCCATTAAAAGTTTAACAAACTCTTCGGGTTTAGGGTTGGTAATCCCATCTTCTTTTTCGTTACATTTAGTTTCTATGTTATAAAAAAACTGCATGCGCTTATTTGCCTTAATATCGTGCTGAACCGCATCTACTAGGTCAGAAAGTAATGGAAGATATGTTTTTTCTTTTTTCTGCTGAGGAAATTGCTCATAATACTTGGTACCCAGATCAAACTGTTTAATTTCAGCGTAGTTCATTCCAAAAATCGGATATTTCTTAGCATCTGTTATCGGAATATCTTTCCCTTCTGGTGTAAGCATAAATGCCGGACTTAGATAATCATCGTGCGTTACTACCACTTTACGGTCTTTAGAGATATGGGTATCCATTTCCAAAGTAGTAATTCCTTCTATTTTCATGGCGTTTAACATCGCCAAAATGGTGTTTTCGGGCATAAGCCCCCTTCCGCCACGATGTGCTTCTGCGCTAAATACCGGAAATTTAACTTCCTGACTAAATGATTTAACTGCAAATGCAGACAAGAAAATAAAAATTGCTGTTGTATTAAGTTTCATATTTAGAAGGGATTTTATAGTGGCGTCAGCTGTTACCATCTGACACTATTAATCTATAATTGGTTTAGCTTTTAAAATTAATAATCTGTCAGATGGTAACATCTGACAGCACAGGATCCGACAGCACGGAACAGATATAAGGATGTTAAGCATTAATTTCCGCCTCAAATTTTTCTCCGAAGCGGTCGGTGGCCACAACCTTTACTTTTTTAACCGATGGTTCGAAATGTGCCATAAACAAATGATCTGTTGATCTTGGTTCCACAAATGGTCGCGGATTTGGCAGTTTATCACCTTTGTACAATTTAAGGGCTAAAGGGTCAAATCCATCTTGTTGAGCTAACAAGCCCATTGGTTTGCCGTCAAGGAAATATTCTACTTTCCATTCAGGATCATAATTCCAAACGTTGGCAATTAATCTTTTCTGATTCGTTAAGGTATCTACATAAATATCAAGCTGTTCTTTCCTATCTCTTCCGGTAGATTTATAGTACCATTTCAAATTGGTTCCATCTACTTCGTAAACGCCGTAGCCACGTGGTGTACCATCCTCGCAAATGGGGCCTGTCCACCAGCCACCACAAACAGTACCATGGTTATGTTCGTAAATGCCGTTCTTGATTACATTTTTATTAAAATGCGTATGTCCTGACATGATATGAACATTTTTGAAATCTTTTAATACGGCATAAAAATCATTGTTATTTTTAACTGCATTATGTACCGGAATATGGAGGCAGATAATCAGCAATGCATCTTTAGGCACCAGCTGCAGATCTTTGGCTAGCCATTCTAACTGCGTTGGGGTGATGTACCCATCGTAAGTTCTTTCTACCCCCAAATAACGTACATCATCTAAAACCACATAATGAGCCTTACCTCTGTTAAAAGAGTAATAAGTTGGGCCATAATGTGCTTGAAAAGTGCGGTCAGAGGTATCATCTCCTCCTTGCCTGTAATCCTGATCATGATTTCCTAATGCCTGGAAAAATGGAATCCCGATTTTGGCAATAGCCTCATCATATGCAGGAAAAAGATCAAAATTATCCCAAACTAAATCACCGACGCCGATGCCATGAACTGGTGTTTTCCCCATTGCTTTTACCACTTCTCTTGTATCAGGAACCGAGGTTTCCATCATCTGCGCGACATCTTTCTTATTCTTCACCTGAGGATCGGCCCAAATGATAAAATTATGTTTGTTATCATTTTGTTTTAGCGGCTTAAGATCGAAGTTTAATTTACCTGCTGTATCTGGTTTATAATAATGGCGTGCGATACTGCTCTCAGTTTTAAACTCATAACCAGAAGGTGTGCTTATCCAAACAAAACGGGCAAGCTCATGGAGTTTAATTTCATAGTTTCCGTTTTTATCGGTCTGCACCACACTGTAACCATCAGAAATCACTACTCCTGAAATAGCTTTTCCTTTACTTAATATCCTACCAGAAATTTTGTTTTCTAATAGCGATGAAAAAGAAAAAGCTTTGATACTAACGAATAGCGTTGTACCTAAGAGTGCAGATTTTTGAATAAAGGATCTTCTATTCATTGTGAATGATTTTTTATTTACTGCGGAAGAATATAAAATAATTTCTTCCGCAGATGACAAAGATTTTTATAGATATTTTTAACTTTTTATAATTTATTATCTTATTTCAGTTGCGTTAGCAGGCTCAATATCTGTGAGTGCTGAGGTTTTAGTTAAAAGAATTGGAGTTTGCGTTCTTGCTTTTACCCATTTATTTAATTTTGTATCATAAGCACCGCCTAAAAGGTAGAAATAGCCTAAATCTGCAGTTAAATAGGTTAACGATTGTGTATTTGTACCTGCCCTGTAAAAAGGTTGAGGAACTAAATTTTGAGGATTAATGACATCGTAAATATCAGTATTACCAATTCTGTAACCTCCACCATAATTAGGGGCACCGCCAGATTGATATAAAAGCCCGCCAGTACTAACCCACAATACATCGATAGGTACAGTAGCTCCGGTAACCTCAATACCTCTAAATACTGCCATTCCGAATGCATTACCACTATTTGCCATTAAACCAGTGGTGGCATTACCAGTTACTGTACTAGCTGAGTTAAAACGATCGCTCACCTTATTATAATCTAATGCCCTAATCCATTTTGATGAGGCAATTGATGTAGAATTAGCGCCGTTAATTAATTTATTTATACCACCAACATAAAAAAATTCGCCTTTGCTTACAGTGCCAGAAG
>NZ_JBFTRT010000341.1:0-6959 GCF_056399685.1 Pedobacter sp. 01N416 | reverse complement strand
CTGTTTCTTCGTGCCTTTTAATTGCATTTACCGGTGTTTGAGAGAGATCAGTAGCTGCCCAAATTCCCCTCATTACACCAAATTCGCTACGGAACTCGTAAACATAAATAGCAGGCCGGTCATCCAAAGGACATCCGAATAGATTAAGCAGGTCTTCAAACGACAGCTGCTCATTTTTATGCACCTTACCGTTTACCTGATCAGAAATCATCAGATCAAAGATGTCTTTACCCGGCTGTAATGCCTTTAATGGAGAGATTTTTATCATCGTTTAACGGATTATTCGAGTTCAAGAACGGTTTTATCACTGTATATTTTTTCAAAACTGGCCATTGCATTTACCAATACTTCAACGCTCGATAACGGAAGCGCATTGTAAAGTGAAGCCCTAAATCCACCAACTGTTCTATAGCCTTTTATGCCTACAATTCCTTGGTCTGCTGCAAATTTTAAAAACTCGGTTTCTATATCTTTGTTAATGGCTAAGAAAGTAACGTTCATTCGAGAACGATGCTCAACATCGGCCGTACCGTAAAAAAGCGGATTACGGTCTATTTCGGCATATAATAATTTTGCCTTTTCTATATTTCTTTGTTCTATTCCACTTACACCACCCTGATCTTTCAACCACAATAAATTAAGCATGGCCACATAAATAGAAAAAACCGGTGGTGTATTGTACATGCTCATATTATCGCGGAATACCCGATAATCCAACATTGATGGGATTTCTTTTTTTGCCTTGTTAAGGAATTCATTTTTAGCAATGACCAATGTCATCCCAGCTGGCCCCATATTCTTTTGCGCTCCTGCATAAATAAGATCAAAATCGGTGATGTTAATTTTTCTGGAAAAAATATCTGATGACATATCGCATATCAACGGCGCACCGGCAGTAGGGAAATCAAATATTTCTGTCCCCTCAATCGTATTATTTGAAGTACAATGCAGGTACGCAGCTTGCTTATTGTTATTAAACTCAACTGGGATATAGGCATAATCTTTATCTTTCGAAGAAGCCACTAACTCTACTTCGCCAAACAATTTGGCCTCTTTAATGGCTTTTTGTGCAAAATATCCTGTATCAAGATAAGCAGCTTTTTTTCCTTTACTCAAAAAATTCATCGGAACCATAGCAAATTGTGTACTAGCCCCACCCTGTAAAAAAAGTACCGAATAGTGATCTGGAACAGACAATAACTCGCGCACCAAAAGCTGGGTTTTAAGTACCACATCTTCAAATTCTGGTGATCGATGAGAAACTTCTAAAATAGATAAACCCATCCCTCCCCAATTGATTACGGCCTGAGCAGCCTGCTCCATTACAGATGACGGCAATATGCACGGGCCGGCACCGAAATTGTGTTTTTTATGCATAAGAAAAATAATATTCGGTTAAATTAATTACAGCGTAAAGATCAGTAGTTAAGCAAATTATACCGCAACAACTTATTTTTTTGGTAAAAATTATTTTTTATCAAACCCTAAACATCCCAAAAGTTTGGTTTAGCATATCAGGAAAATAAGCTAACAGAATATAATTATTAACCTATAAAGAAGTTTCGGGAAAGCTTAGAAAAAGCATGACCCACATTGTAGACCGCATTAAAAAACTGCGGTCAAATGGCTACATCAAATCAACAGTTGCCATTGTAGACATCGATAAACTGAGGTCGCATTTTATAGCCTTTCCGCACATTCAGCTCACCACACATTCGGAAGATATTGTAAGGGCATTTAAGACCGAAATGGAAAAATACCCAGAAGTGATGGAATGTTATCACCTTACCGGGCATTTCGATTTTATGCTTAAAGTAGCCATGCCCGATATGGTTTCTTACAACAATTTTCTGAGAGATAATATAGGCGCACTGGCTTATGTTGGAAATATTCAGAGCTTTTTGGTATTGAATCAATCGAAAGCCGAAACGGCTTATGCGTTGTAGACTGGTTAATCAGCAATTTAAGTGGCGGCAGATGTTACCATCTGCTGCGATTAAAACTTAATCAATGATTTTCTAAATCTGTCAGATGGTAACATCTGACAACACAAGGAGACTGGCTAATCAGCAATTGATTAATTAATTGATCATTCTAAGTAAGGACAAGGCCAACCAACAACTGAAAACTGTCAACTGTTAACTGTTGATCCCCATAGCGTACAGGATAATATTTACTCCGAATTTGGTATTGTCTTCAGCTAAAAAACGTTTGTTCCTGAAATCGTAATCCCACTCGCAGCCATAATCTTTATTGCTATAAAGCACTCCTATCCTATTGTTAATGGTGATTGCTTTCAGGTAATCGTGCACGAGATCATCACCCCAGCCATTTAACTCGAAAGAAGTGGTTGGCGGTCCCTTCTCAAACTTAAAGAAAGAACTATAAATACCATGGTTATTAGGGATTTTCTTCAAAGCCTGAGAACCAAAAAGGTTGCTCATCTGTGTTTCGAATGAACGGGCAAATAAACCATCAATATCATGATTGCAATCATCTACAAAAACGAAACCTCCGTTATGCACATAGGTTTTAAAATTTACTGCTTCTTGCTGACTAAATTGAACCAGTTTATGCCCGCTTAAATAACAGAAAGGATATTTAAATAAATCGCGGCTGCTCAGCTCTACAATTTTCTCTTCTTCATCCAAAGGAATGGTTGTATACTCGAGAAGAGAATTTAAGAGGTTGGATGGCATGCGCTGATCGGTATCCCAATCGCCTGAATTATATTTTAACCTCGCAAATGTAAATTTAGCTCTCTGCATCACCCTAAAATTACCTCCATTTTTTATTATTCTGCTTTTTTATCCTAATTATCGTGTAAATTTTTTGATATTCTTTTCCATTAGGCTAAAACTATCTATCAATATGCCCTATATTGAAACACAATATCGTTATACTAAAAAATCAACCGTTTTGGAGCGTTCAGAAAGCAACCTAAAAATATTGATCGATAAGATCTCCCTTTTAAAAAGCGAAATACAAAAAGTAATTGTGGGTCAGGATGTGATCATTGAAGAAATGCTGATTGCTTTAATGGCCGGCGGACATTGTTTACTGGAAGGTGTACCGGGTTTGGCTAAAACTTTAATGGTAAGAACAATGTCTCAGGCTTTAGATCTTTCTTTTAGAAGAATTCAGTTTACGCCCGATTTAATGCCTACCGATATTGTGGGTACCGAAATATTGGAAGAAGACCACGTAACGGGAAAACGTTTTTTTAAATTTAACAAAGGCCCTTTGTTTGCCAACATTATCCTGGCAGATGAGGTGAACAGGACGCCCCCAAAAACCCAATCGGCACTATTAGAGGCCATGCAGGAATTTGAAGTAACTTATGGCGGACAAACTTATCCTTTAGATCGGCCATTTTTTATTCTGGCTACACAAAACCCGATTGAACAGGCCGGAACTTATCCTCTGCCAGAAGCACAATTAGACCGCTTCCTTTTGTACATCAAAATCGGTTACCCAACGGCAGCCGAAGAAACTCAGATTTTAAGCAGTACAACGGGCAGTAAAAAAGCGGTGATCAACCCGATTATTGGCGCCGAAGAAATTGCAGCGCTGCAAGCCATTACCCGCGAAGTAAGCATCAGCGATGACTTAATTACTTATGTAAGCGAAATCATCCGCGCCACCCGACCTGATACCACGACTGTAAATTTCGTTAAAGAATGGGTGCGTTGGGGTGCAGGACCAAGGGCCGGACAGGCACTGATTTTAACAGCAAAAGCAAGAGCCTTATTTAAGGGCAGGTATGCTGTGATAACGGAAGATTTACAGGCCATGGCTTATCCGGTACTTCGCCACCGGGTATTGATGAATTTTAAGGCAGAAGCCGAAAATGTTTCATCGGATAAAGTTACAGACGAACTGATTAGAGCCATTTCGAAACCAAAAGCCAATATTTAATGAGTAAACTGCTCGATCCAAAAGTATTAATGGCCATTAAAGACCTTTCATTATCGGCAAAAATGACGATTGATGGTTTTATGAACGGCATTAATAAAAGTACCGTAAAGGGACCGGGATTGGAGTTTAGTCAATACAGAAGTTATCAACCCGGCGATGATTTACGGTCGCTCGACTGGAAAATGTTTGCCCGCTCCGACCGTTATTATATCCGCGAATCGGAGGTGGAAACGAATATTGCCGTGCGCATATTAATAGATGCCAGTGCCTCGATGAACCATAGTGATGGCGATTTTACCAAAATAGATTATGCAAAATATCTTGGTGCATCTTTAGCTTACCTCGCTAATTTACAAGGCGATGCCATTGGTTTATATGTGCTGAAAAATTCAGGGATCTTTTCCATGACCCCAAAGCAGGATTACCAACATTTGGCCCGATTGTTTTACCAGTTAGAGCAGATCAATCCCAATGGAGCATTCACTAAACCCATTCATTATAAAGAATTGTTTGCTGGAGCCCAAAAACGCGAATTGCTCATTTTCGTGACCGATCTTTATCAAAAAGAAGATGAAATTATCAAGTTATTGGATACGTTGAATACTTTAAGGCACGAGATCGTGGTTTTTCACGTGTTATCAAGAAACGAACTGAATCTTGATTTTAAAGGTTACAGCACTTTCGAAGACCTGGAAACAGGAGAAACCATTCAGATTGATCAAACCAAAGCGAGGACCAATTATCAAAACAAGCTTAATGCCTATCTGGAAGAAACCAGGATAAAGCTGCTTGATAGAAGGATTTTTTACCGAACAATTACAACCGATGAACCTTTAGACCAGGCATTGAGGGATTTTTTAAAACAAAGAAGTAAACTTAGAATTTAAGCCGTGCATTTTTTATACCCCATAGGTTTACTGGCGCTTGCAGGCTTAATTATCCCGCTTATTATACACCTGTGGAATGTTAAACAGGGTAAAACACTTAAGATTGGCAGCATTGCACTGCTTGGCGAAAGCTCGAGGGCAAGCTCAAAAAGCTTTAAAATTAACAATTGGCTTTTATTGGTTTTACGCTGCTTGATTTTGGTGCTGCTGGCATTTCTTCTGGCACAACCTTATCTTAAAAAAATAATCTCGGGCAAAAATAAAGCCGGATGGATTTTGGTTGATAAAACTATTTTCCAACAGGTTTTCAATTCTAATAAAAAAACGATAGATTCATTACTGAAAAAGGGTTACGAAATCCACGATTTTAATGTGGGTTTTAAACCATTAACCTTAAAAGATACCGTTCTTAATGAAACAAAACAGGGCGATACTTTAAGTTATACAGCCTTACTGACTGCAGCTAATCAATTTGTTCCTCCTGGAGCTGAAGTTTATTTTTTTGCCGATCGGCGCTTAAACCGTTTTGGTAACGAACTGCCAACTGTTAGCTATAAACTGAAGTACATTCCGCTAAATCAAACCGATACGCTTAGCAGCTGGATTGCCGGATATGCAGGAAAGAAATATGAAGCAAAGTCCAATCCCTCAGGCACCACTTATCAGGCTTTAAATTCGGCAGACGAATCGCCAATAAACGTCGCCATACACGAAACTTCGGGTATTACAGACCGTAAATACCTCATTGCGGCTTTAAAAGCCATTGGAAGTTTCACCAAACGGAAAATTATCATCAACGCAGCTGCAGGAAAAGCAACCATTGGTTTTTGGTTATCTGATAATCCGGTTTCATCAGATTTCAAATCATCAATTGCACGGGATGGAGCATTATTTCAATACGAAAAAGGGAAAGTAGTCACCACACCATCTACTATTAACATTTATGGTCGTCATATTAAATTAAGTAAAAGAATTGCCTCAACCAGCCAAGCCGAAAAAATATGGACCGATGGTTTTGGAAATGCAGTATTGACAAATGACAAGGCTGATTCCTTACATAATTTTCACTTTTACAGCCGTTTTAACCCGCAATGGAACGAACTGGTTTGGGATGGCTTATTTGTAAAAGCATTGATGCCGATTGTGATCAGAGCGGAAAACTCAACAGACTTCGGTTTTGAAGACAACCCTGCCGATCAGCGGAGATTATCAGTTCAGCAAAAAGAAGTTACCGAGATTACTAAAACAGAAGCCACACAAACTACTAAAAATGAAGAACTTGCAACTTTATTCTGGATAACTGCCCTTTTGATTTTTGTCACCGAACGTATTTTATCATTCAGAAAAAAACCGAATTATGTTAAAAGCTGAAGGACAAAATTGGATCAGTAACCTAAGGAAAAAGTGGATTAGCTTTTATCTGATTAGCATTATTACAATTGCTTTGGCCATTGCTTTGGTTTTATCGGTTATGAGCGTTTACCTGCTGCATTTTTCTCCATGGCTTTTTGCAGTTGTTTTTCCTGTTATTCTGGGCATCTTCTTATTCATAAAACCCATTTGGAAAACCACCGATCAGGATGTTTCGCGTTTTGTAAACAACCAATACCCCGAACTGGAAGAAAGTGCCGATCTCCTGCTGCAAAATCAAGATGAATTGACTATGCTGCAACAACTGCAGCGCAACAAAATCGAAAATATAATCCCCAACCTATCGCAGCCAAAAGAGCCTGTGAAGAAATTATATTTAGGCTTGATTATCCTTTTTGTAGGACTGCTCATCAGCATCGGCATTAGCCAAATCTCTTTACATAAAAGTGAACCTTTAAATTTTCACGGAAAGGCAAGTCAAATTCCGGCAATCAAAGAAAATATTCCCCCAGAAATTTCCGATTTCAGCGCTACCATCATTCCGCCTGCCTACACTCAAAAAGCTGAGCGTAAACAAAAGCAGTTTACTATTACTGCCGAAACAGGCGCTAAAATAAACTGGAAAATCGAAACAAACATTGGTATTAAAAAACTGAAAATCATCTTTAACGATAACGAAATTGCCCCACTAAAAGCCTTAAATGCATTACATACGCAATGGACATATAGCAAAACCGTCAACAAATCAGGCTTTTATCAACTGGATCTGGACGGTAAAAAATC
>NZ_JBFTRT010000340.1:0-7732 GCF_056399685.1 Pedobacter sp. 01N416 | reverse complement strand
CTGATATCTACCTCGTCACGCTTATAGGTATCCATGTTAAATTCGTTGCCGTGAAAAGTTCCTGGATACCAATCGTAGATTTCAGCAATGTGCGATGCCAACTGGGCCGTAGTCCAGGAGTGTGCTGAGGGTATAAAATCCAAAGCACTGTTTGGTATTGCATTTAAAAGTTTGCGGGTGTTTTCTGCTTCATGAAGAAATTCACCCAAAAGTGATTTAACCAGCATCATTTTATCTTTTATAATAACTGCGAAATGGGGTGATAATTAATAAATCACCTTAAGTGTCTTTTGGTTTTAAAAAACTGCCATCAATGATTAAAAGTTTCACGCTTTCCTGTGATACTGACCGGTGTGAACTTAAATCGTCAGAAACCACATACGTCATCCCCGCGCTAAGCGCGAATGTTGCTCCATCCTCCATTTCACTTACAAAGCTACCTGCCAAACAATGTACAATATGGCCTTTCTGACACCAATGATCGGCAAGGTAGCCCGCAGAGTAGGTTACAATCCTGATCCTTAAGCCATCCAGGTTTAAGGTTTGCCATGTTGCTGTGCCTGTTTCGCCAGGGTATTCTACTTTTTCTATCTGGCTCCAATCTATATTGGTAAAGGGTATCGTATACATAGCTGTTTTTTAGTGGCTTAAAATTAATAAAAGGAGATCAGATTAACAGGTATCTTAAGCGGTTTTTACACTTAACGGAGTGCTTGGTTTTCTTTTCAGAATGAGTGCTGCTACCAATGAGATCAATATTCCTACAGGCAGTATTTCCATATAAGTAAATAGAACTACCATGACTGGGTTTTTGTACATTTCCTGACTGGAAGCCAGTTCTTTTGTCTTAGTTGCCAGCTCAGCTGCCGATGCACCATCTGCTTTGGCTTCTCTAAGTGCCTGGGCAACATATTTATCCATAAAATCAGGCATAAATACATAATAATCAATCAACCAGACAATAACATATATGGTAGAAGCTACCAAACTGATCAATGCCCCGATTTTAAATGCTTTGCCGAAAGTGATTAATCCATCGTTGTATTTATCGCGGTAGTTTTTGATGCCGACAAAAATAAAGGAAAAAGCCAATACCATTGAGGCATAACCGATAAGCATGCTGTGTTCAAGATTCGGGTCGCTATAACATCTCGCCATAGAGAGCACCATCAAGGTTGATACAATTAAGCCGGCGATTAATCCAAATACAATTACGTTCTTTTTCATCTGTTTATAATTTAAGAGGTTTACACCACAAAATTGCTTCGATTATTTTTTTTAACCCTCATACTTTAGGGTGATTTTTCAGATTGATTGCTTTTTAATACCAATGCGTCAGTGCACTAAGGGATAATACAGAGTCTTTTGGCTGTTTCTATGGCCTGTGTTCTGCGTTTAACTTCCAGTTTCTCGAAAAGCCTGGCGTTGTGTGTTTTTATGGTGTTTAAGGAAACAAATAACTTTAACGCAATTTCCTGGTTGCTTAAACCTACAGACATGAGCTGCAAAACCTCCAGCTCTCTTTTGCTGATATTGAGTTTGGTCAGTTCTTTTTCGTTGAGGATAAATGCTTCAGGCTTCCCGGTAAAAACTTCTTTTTCGATCAGTATGGTTTTGGGCCTGGTTAATTTAAGCGCAAGCCAAATGCCTAAAGCTGTAAAAATAACAGCTATCGAACCAGCATAAATTTCGAACGCATGGTTGATGATAATGAAACGAAGTTCAAGCCATTTCAGTAAAAACAGTAGTGCAGCCAGGAAAACCCCATATAAGATTACGCTTTTATTTTTAGCGAGAAAATTCGATGTGTTTGCCATTGGTTATCTGTTAATCAAAAATAAGGAATTTAGTCTGAAGTAGTCAAATTCTACCATCTAAATACAGAAAGTAAGGCGTTTGAATCTGAAGGAGAAGCAAATGCCAGAGGTTGTGGTCTTTATAATTAATAGACAGGGAAATACAGACATAAAACACGATCTGTTGCACTTTTTAAGCAGATGCGGTAATTTTCTGGTGACTTTGATAAAATAAGCGCAATAAAGATTATAAATTAGCAAAAAAATAAATAACAATACCTATGAAAATTACGCTTTATGCACTCTTACTTTCCGTTGTTTTAATTGGCTGCGGTAAATCTGAAAAAGCCTACAAGGCAAGATCGTTTGCTGCCAGTGACGATTTTAATGTTTTCCCGAAATCGAAGAAAAATGTACTTACTATCGTAAAAACAGATTCTGGTGCTATGGCAGCAGCCGATCGCTTTGCCATTCAATATAAAGACACCACTATAATTGTTGACGATGCTCCAAATGCCGCTGCGCAGAAATTTATTGTTGCATCATTCATCAACACACAAAAAACAGCTGTTTTAGTACAGGTAGCCAATGAAACAGGTAAAATGGCTCCTTTTTATATCATTTCTGTTAATGATGGAAAAACCGAAGTGGTGAGCTTGAATAAACCATCAAAAGGTGCTGAAGATAAAAAATATACAAACGGTTTAGAAGAATTAACACGTAGTAATATTTTGGTGAATAACGATTTTTTTATCACAACTATAAATTCAAGGGTTTATCCTATTAAGAGACAAAATCCTGACGAACGTATCCAGGGGAAATTTTTTATGTACTCTAGTGATAAAACCACACTAGCCTTTTTAACCGCCAATTCTTTGTACCAGGTAAATACGGCAACGGGCGAAACTTTTAACCTGCCATTGCCAGCAGCATTAATAAATGAAACTGAAACCCTTGTTGGAAATATTCAAAGAGATTATACCTGGGTAGCGAATGCAAATGGAACATCTTTCTTAAAGAAAAATGCTGATGATGACCGCATTGTAGATATTAAGGAGTTTAAGCACTAAGATTTTGTGAAGTTTTATTGGTTGGGGCTATACTATGTTTTAACTCAATTAGAATTGTTGTCAGTTTGAGGGATAATTTATTGTATCAACACCAATATAAATTACAAGAGATGAGTCGATTAGAAGTATCGTCATTTCAACCGTAGTGTTCCAAAGGAACTCCTTCGGAGGAGAAATCTTTAACTTCGATTTCAATAACATAGCTCAAAGATCTCTCCACTCCGCTGTGCTTCGGTCGAGATGACGATCTTTCTATTGGATCCTGCTAATTTGAGCCTGTCGAAGGGCTTTTTTAGTCGAAACAAAATATTTGTCCTTCGGCAGGCTACCTTTGATGTTATTTGGTAATAATATAAATATGAACGATTTATGCCGGATTTGTATTTCCGCCCAACTAGGCCGTAGCACCGTATCACCGTTCTACTTAGACCCGGCCTAACAAATTTTTCGGGCCGCACTCCTCAAGCCAACGCCCTAGCTTCGAAAGAAAAATTTTCAGCCGGCATTTTTTGTTTCTTTTTGATGCCAAAAAGAAAGAGCCTTTCGGTGGCGGCGAGCCGAGGCAAGACCGCGCCTTAGGGCAAAAGAAATTAATTAAACGTCACTCACATTGATTTTTATATAATAAATTACCCTTCAGGATGACAATATTTTTCCCCCTAAATAAGTCCAATTTAAGCTAAACCACCATTGTTCTAAAGGTGAGGTTTATCCTTGGTTTACTTACTTTTTTGGTTGGTGGAAGGCGGTGCAGCCAATTGGTTTGTGTTTCATCTTTCATCACCAATAAACTTCCATTTTCTAAAAATAAGGTTACCGTTTCTTTAGTTTTTTTGTGTTTGAAAAGAAATCTTCGCTCAGCGCCGAAACTTAATGATGCAATGGCAGAATCTTTAGCTAAGGCCTTCTCGTCATCGCTATGATAAGCCATTCCTTCATCACCGTTGTGGTATAAATTAAGTAAACAAGAGTTAAATGCGGTACCTGTTTGTTCCTCTGATATTTTTTTTAGCTCCAGTAACTCCTTTGTCCATGGTAAGGCCATTTTCGATTTATTGGAGTAGGTATAAGAATAGGCTTCATCTCCGTACCAGGCTACTTTTCTTTTGGTGATGATGTGTTTGCCCATAATAAAAGCTTCGTCATTCTTCCATTCAATAGTATTCATCAGCACATCGAAATAATGATCAGCTTCTTGTATCGGAAATAATTTTCCATAATAATTTACTGTTCCATCGTATGGGAGCAGATTTTGGTTAACATCTATTGTAGTGTTGAATAAATCCATTGTTTATATGCTGTGTTTAAGCAATGCCCGCAAGGGCGGTAACCATGTTGAAGCGCTTCATCTACAGAACGGAAAAATACACGGTTTTCTTTCTTCATCCGCTTTCCCGATCTGCATTTAAGTAATCCGTAAATCTTCAACCGGGCATTTCCGCCAAGGCAAATATCTTTGTTTTTTAAATGTTTTTTGAGTTCTTCCGTTGAAATATCTGCATGTTTGATCATACAGGGTTAGACATTAGTTTTTGCGGCCTCCCAACCAATCATGGCTGTTTTTCTGTTCACTCCCCAATGGTAACCGCCCAAAGCACCGCTTGATTGTATTACCCGGTGACAAGGAATGAGAAAGGCTACCGGATTATCGCCAATCGCTGTACCCACTGCTCTGGATGCATTAGGATTTTGTAATTGTTTGGCAATGTTACCATAAGTGGCCAATTTACCCATAGGGATTTTTAACAAAGCTTCCCAAACTTTTAACTGGAAATCAGTGCCTTTTAAATGTAGTTTAATCTGGTGCAATTTGCTCCAATCGTGACTGAAAATAAATAATGCATTCTGTTGTTCTTTATCCAGTATCTGCTGATATTGAGCTGCTGGGAATTGGCGTTGCAAATTTGCCAAAGCAATATTTTCGTCGTCATAAAAAGCGATATGGCAAATTCCTTTTGAGGTGCTGGCTACAATGATATTACCGAACGGACTTTCTGCAAAACTATAATTGATGTGGAGATTTTCGCCGCCGTTTTTGTATTCTCCCGGTGTCATCCCTTCAATGTTTACAAAAAGATCGTGCAACCTGCTGGTTCCCGATAAGCCGGTTTCTAATGCGGTATCGAATAAACTTTGGTTTTCTTTCAACATTTCTTTGGCATAACCAATGCTAATGTATTGCAAAAAACGCTTAGGGGTAGTGCCGGCCCATTCGCTAAATAATCTTTGGAAATGAAAAGGGCTTAAATTTACTTTCTCTGCAATTTCTTCTAAACCAGGCTGTGTTTTAAAATTCGCCCTGTATCCCAGGGAGGATAAATCCTAATCCCTCTTTTACCTTCTATTCCATTTTTGGTAATAATTTTATGTTGTACCAATATGGCTTTTGGAAAAATGAACTGGCCACATAGGTCAGCATTATTAGCAGATATTATTAGGAGGTCAAATTCATCCTGATCATTAAACGGAGTAGTAATTCCTGCTTCATTCCGCTTCCATATGGTTACAAATTGACCAGTCTTGGTTGGGGTAATTTTAGAAAGGCGGTGCTTGATTTTTAGACCGTTTAATTCAAAAGTACAGGCTGCATATTCCCGACTTTCACCTTCTATTTGCAGGTTATTTATTTGATAATTAAGCGGGCTGTAAACTAAATTGAATGCGGTTCGTAATATAAACGGTATTCGATTAATTGGACTTTCTTTTGGAGGCATATTGGCTAATAAAACTGGAGATGAAAGAAATTGGACAAAAATGGGGCTTGTATTTAATTTACCGCAACGGTTTCAGCTTGTTGATCAACCAGACCTTTATTGTTCTTCGATAATTGATTGTCCTTTTGATTTATCTCCCGATGTCCACTGCCAGGTTTCATGAAGTCTGATTTTGCCATTTGCTAATTGTTCTGGCTTTGAATGGCAGATTCCGGTCATGAGTTCCCCTTGATTATTTACCTGGTGATAGCGCATTTCGATGTTGCCGTTTTCATCAACTAAGCCAATCAAATGACCAAAAATAATTTTTCCACCTGTATATTCAGCAGTAAGGATATTTCCTGTTTGTTTATATCTAAAAATGGTTTCGTTTGACGTTTCTCCATTTTCTGTATTGCTTGTGGGTTTAAAAAGCTTGTTGTTATAGTTTATCATAAGTTGATAAAACTAACTATCTCCTCCTGAATAAAAAAATCATAAGATTAGCCTGCTACAAATTTTAGGTGTTTAAATCCAGTGATAAGTTAATTGTATAATGGTTATTAATTTCTCGCTGATCACACAGATTAACGCTGAGTAAATTACAAATCAGCGCTTTCTGCGAAATTTGCGGGAGATTATATGCGTCTTTTTATGCTGGAAATAACACTAGCAAATCAAAGCGTTTTAAACTAGGCCAACCAAAGCTTTTCTTCCCTTTTTACCAGCAGATACCTGTCATCACCTAAAACCAAATAACCGTATTCATAGCAGAAAATGTATGTGTTGCTGTTCTGGGTTTCATAACTATAAGTATGGTATTCAAAATTAAAGCCTGCCGAAATTAGCTTTTTACCGGTAACCTTGGTTTTGCCATTTGGATTAAGAGCAGCAAGGATAGCACGATTCTTTCTTAGTATGCTATTTACCCTTTTAATCACGAGATTATCCTCAATCTTTAAACGATTGTTGTAATTGTTACGACAAGAATCATCGCAGTATTTTTTGTCGGCCCTTCCTCTAATCAGGGTTCCGCAGTCTAAACATAAACGTTCCATAATAATTTCTTTTTTTTATTATGGGATGATGACCTAATTTATAAAATAAAATGGTGGAATAAAAAAAATATAAAACATCCTCATTGAAGCTTTAAATGCATGTTTTCCGTGTATAAACGTTTATAAACGACTATAAATGTTTACGAACCGACTAATTTTTGATCATCTTGGCACTTTTGTCCTGTCGGTTATCGAGGTGATGACTGTTCGTTAAACATTTAGAAACTTAAAATTTAAAGATCATGGAAAGTGCAATTAACAAAGTAGTATTGAGCGGATTTGCAGGAGCAGATGCAGAGATTAAAACTTTTGGAAATCAGAAATTAGCAAGAGTTAACCTGGCCATAAACGAAAGCTATAGAAATGCTGCAGGAGAGGACATAAAAAAAGTACAATGGTTCAATTTAACTTTCTGGAATGCAAAAGCCGAAATTGCCGAAGCTCAGGTTAAAAAGGGTACAGGCTTAAGGGTAGAGGGCAGGTTACAGGCAAATAGTTACGACAGTAAAGATGGGAAAAAGCGTTATGGGGTAGACGTAGTCGTTAGCGATGTGATAATTAGAGAAAATGAAAAACAGGAGGCTTTTTAGCCTGTAGCATAATCGCATCATGTAAATGTTTGATTTATATGATGCGATTTAAAGATTACAATTTAATAGAAAGGCCAGTATAAAAATTAATTCCTGGGGCTGGGTTAAAATACCTCCCATTTGCGGCGTTTAAATCATTGCCTAAGCTGTAATCAACGTTTAGTAGATTGTTTAAGCCTGCAAATAAATCAAGACGGGTTCTGCTTAACCTTAGGTTTTTTATTCCTGCTTTTACTTCAAGCAGATGGTATCTTTTAGAGAAGGTGGTATTGGCATCATTTAGCGGAATGGCTGAGGTGTAGTTGTGTTGAGCAAAGAAATAAAGTTCTTTCTTAAAGTTAAATTCGAGACTATTAACCCATATGTTTTTTGGAACTCCGGTAAGTTGGTTACCCGCATAATTGCTAGTGCCGCTTACAAAATCTTCAAATTTAAATCGGCTCCAGGTATAATTGCTTCTTAGTTGTAATCCTGTTAACCATGAAGTATTGTTTTTGATAATCCACAAGGCTGTTTCCAGCTCAA
>NZ_JBFTRT010000339.1:0-5454 GCF_056399685.1 Pedobacter sp. 01N416 | reverse complement strand
CCCCACCACCGAGACAAGGAGGCGTGTCTGCCAATTTCACCACCCAACAATTTTAGTCATTAGTCCAAAGTCTGCAGTCGTAAGTCTACTAAAGACTATGGACTTTTGACTTAGGACTAAAGCCGCTGTAGGGGAAGGAATCGAACCTTCAAGGAGTGGTTAGTACCGAAACCGGTATATTCCCATTATTCTCCGCCACCGAGACAAGGAGGTGTGTCTGCCTGTTTCACCACCCTACATTATGTTATGCAATTTYGAAAGAACGTTTCCTTTTTGTTAATTGCTTGATACAAATGTAAAGGAACAACCAATACCTTGCAAATATTTTAAACATTTAATTTTATTTTTATAATATTGATAAATATTCGTAAATTCGCTTATCATAATTCAAAAATATGCTTAAAAAAGACAATTCCAATTTAGAAATTGACAACCTCGACATCGATATATTGAAACAATTGATGCAGGATGCCACTAAACCTTATACAGAAATCGCCAAAGATCTGATTGTTTCGGGCGGAACGATACACGTTAGGATGAAGAAACTGCAGGAAATGGGCATTATTAAGGGCTCGCACTTAATCATTGATCCGCAGAAGGCTGGATATGATATCTGTGCCTTTTTGGGTATTTACCTGGAGAAAGGAATCCAGTACAAAGATGCAGTTGCACAATTGAGCAAAATTAAAGAAGTGGTAGAATTGCATTATACTACCGGTGCCTACAGTATGTTTGCCAAAATTATCTGCAGGGATACCAATCATTTACGCCACGTTTTAAACGAAGAAATACAGGCCGTGAACGGTATTCAGCGTACGGAGACTTTAATCTCGTTAGAAGAGAGCATTAAGCGTCAGATTGAACTGGGGTAGAGCAGAAAGACTAAAGGTAAAAGACTAAAGCAAAAAGATTTCATTAAGAACACGAAGCTTAAATGATCTCATATGCCTTATATGGTAAAATGCTATTGGTCATTCTTAATAATCAGGAAATGAACGCTGAGTGGGATTTTGGGAACAGTAGTCCCGTTATYCGCTATAGCYCCGATRAATCCCGATGTRAAATCGGGAGGRGGCTGCCGYTACTACCGGGTTTAGAAACAAAGGTTTGTGTAGCTAGGCCCCAAACCATTAATAGCAGCACTCAATTGGCCACCTAGACCCGATTGGAGTGAACACGAAGCCGCAGGCAAAGTAAAACGGAAAGCGGGAAAAAACCCAGATAGTTTTACAGGYGCTGCGCTCCTAATAGCTTTTATATAATTTTTTATTTGAAAATGAGCATTCAATATTAATCGGGAACAGTAGTCCCGTTATTCGCTATAGCCGATGAAGAATCGGGCTGCCGCTACTACCGGGTTTAGGAACTGAGGTTTATACAGCACCCAGCCAAAAATAGCACCACCTAACGAGCCACCTAGACCCGATTGGAGTGAACACGCAATCCCGATATTTCATCGGGATAAGTAAAACGGAAAGCGGGAGGAAACTCAAATAATTATACAGGCCTTGCTCTCCTAACCTTAATAATCATATTTATAAAAAAGTCCTTCGACTACGCTCAGGATGACAAACGAAAAAAGACAACACTATTTCAACAGTTGATAAGCAACAAGCGCAGCAACGTAAGCCATGGCTGTCATATAAGCCAATTGGATAACCGGCCATTTCCAGCCTTTAGTTTCGCGGTATACAATAGCTACTGTGCTCATACATTGCATGGCAAAAGCATAAAAAAGCATTAATGAAATGCCGGTAGCAAAAGTATATACAGGCAAACCGGTGCGACTGTTAACCGAGGCAGACATGCGTTCTCTAATGGTGCTTGTATCCTCATCACCGCCATCGACGCTATAAATCGTAGCCATAGTACCTACAAAAGCTTCGCGGGCAGCAAAGGAGGTAATTAAACCAATACCAATTTTCCAATCGTAACCCAGAGGGCGGATGGCAGGCTCAATCCAATGGCCAAGAATGCCCACATAAGAATTTTCCAATTTCTCGGTAGCCACCAGGGTTTTAATGTGATCTGTATTTTTTGTAGTATCGGCCAGAGCAGATTCGTATTTTTTATCGATACTTTCGAAACGGCTTCCTGGCCCAAAAGAGGCCATTACCCAAAGAATGATGGAAATGGCAATGATTACCTTACCCGCTTCGAAAACAAAAGTTTTTGATTTCTCGTACATGGTGTAGAACACATTTTTCCACCTTGGCATGCGATAAACCGGCAGCTCCATGATAAAATAAGATCTTTCTTTGGTTTTGATGATGAATTTCATTACCCAGGCCACCAGTACCGCAGCAATAATCCCTACCAGGTACATCACCAYTAGCGCCAGCCCCTGCAGGTTAAAAACACCTAAAACGGTTTGAGAAGGAATAATTAACGAAATGATTAAAATATACACCGGAAGCCTTGCCGAACAGCTTACCAATGGGGTAACCATGATGGTAATCATCCTGTCTTTCCAGTTTTCGATATTTCTGGCAGCCATAATAGACGGAACTGCACAGGCTAAACCACCTATCATCGGCACCACCGATTTACCGTTAAGGCCAACCTTACTCATAATTTTATCCATCATAAAGGTAACACGGGCCATGTAGCCGGTATCTTCCAAAATGGATATAAAGGCAAAAAGGATTGCAATCTGTGGGATAAACACGAATATGCCGCCTAGCCCGGCAACAACACCATCCAATAACAGATCGGTAAGCATGCCCGCCGGCAAATATTCGTGACCGGTACTCGTTATAAAACCAAAACCAGTCTCAATCCAGTCCATTGGATAAGATGACCAGGCAAATATGGCATTGAAAATAACAAAAAGAATCAGCAAGAAAATGGCAAATCCCCATACTTTATGGGTTAAAATAGCATCTAATTTATCGCTGAAAGAAAATTTCTTTTCGGTACCATTGTCAACAACCACATCAGATAAAATAGTACTGAGGTGTTTGTACCTGGCAATGGTTTCTGCAGCCTGAATTTTTGAAGACTCAAAATGGTGTGACTGCTCTATATTTTCAATTTCTTCCTGTTCTTTTTCGGTAAAGAAAGTTAAATGCTCATGTTGGTGCAAAACCTGCAGCGCATAATAATCGTTATCAGAATTAAGTTTCGATTTTATGGCATTAATAGCTTCAGGAGCCAGAAAATTCACATCTACATCCTGGAGCTGTGTGGCAATTTTATTGGTATTGGCAATAGCCTTTTTTAGTTTGTCAATCCCAATGTTATTCCGTGCTGAAATGGGAACCACCTGGACGCCCAGTTTCGCTGCAAGTTTATCCAGATTGATCTCGATCCCTTGTTTATCCGAAAGATCGATCATATTCAGGGCCAAAATCATAGGAATGCCTAAATCTGCCACTTGCGAATACAAAAGCATATTGCGCTTTAAATTGGAAGCATCGGCAATGAGGACAATAACATCAGGATGGCTATTGTTTTTTTTATCGGCAAGTACTTGAAAAACGATGCTTTCATCAGCACTTTTCGGATATAAACTATACGTTCCCGGTAAATCTATTATTTCGGCTTCTTTACTATTGGCAAGTTTTGTAAAACCTGTTTTCTTATCAACAGTAATGCCTGGAAAATTTCCGATTTTTTGATTTAACCCTGTTAAACGGTTAAATAAAGTAGATTTACCTGTATTGGGATTACCAACTAACGCAACTTTAATATCCAAACCCAGCTTTTTTATTGAATAATGATAACATCGGCTTCGCTTTTACGCAAGCAAAGCTGATAACCAGCAACACGGATCGCCATTGGATCGCCCAGAGGAGCAAAACGCTCTACTTCTACCACCTCACCCGGCAAGCAGCCCATCTCCATTAACTTTACAGACATATCTAAATCTGTAAAAGCTACAATTGTTCCTTTTTCTCCAACTTTTAGGTGCGACAGTTTCATGTGCTAAATTTGGCGCAAGTTAACCTTTCTTTAGATTTATTCCAAATAAGATAGTCGTGTGTGGGATATAAATTACACAGCTTTACCCTAAAATGATCTAGTTCCGCTGTCTGCCCCCGCCAAAGCCGCCACCGCCATTACCTCCACGCTTCCTGCCACCCTCTTCGCCTCCCCTGATGCGGTTTTTACCCCCCATGCGGTTAAGTGAATAGGTAAACGAAAACATAAAATAACGCTGCAGTACATTATAACTTACATCCTGAATGGTATTGTTATTGGCTGTACGGCTTACGCCCTGGTTTTCGTTCAGCAAATCGTTTACCGCCGCTTTAAAGGTTCCCCTGTTTTTAAAGAACTGTTTGCTGATGTAAGAATTTACGAGTGTAAAATGTGTATCGAAACCCTCTCCTCTTCCGGTATTCTGGTTATAATCGGCATCTATTGCCCAGCGGATATTTCCTGGGAATAAATAACTTACACTCACATTTGGACTAAAGGTATAATAACGCGTATTAGAATTAGGCTGAACCGAATAGGTTGCACGGTTAATCGAACCATTTAAACCAGCTGTTAAATCGAGCTTATCTAAATTGGAAACCAAGCGATAACCATTGGTAATAGACCAGCTATTGGTAATATTTTTTAAAGCATTGGTAAAGTTTACATCCCTATCATAACTACCACTAACATTGATATGAAAGTTCAGCTTATTCTCTGCCATAATCGGCAAACTTAATGAAGAGGAAATAGACCCCGAGTAAACACCGTTTACATTCACCGGAGTAATAGCCAGTTTTCCCTGGTCTTCGCCGCTTTGAATTAAGCTACTGCTATTCGCAATCCGGTTTGAAGTTTGGGTTAGGTTTAAATTGACGAATAAGGACCTGTTTTTTCCGACGGTAAACGTATTGTAGGCTACGCGAAGGGTATTATTGAATTCGGGCTTCAGATCAGGGTTACCAACGGGGATACTTTGTGTGTTGGTATTGTTCCGGATCGGCTGCAACTGCTGAATGGTTGGTTGGTTTGTGCTGCCCCTATAGTTAAACACCATGCGTTTACTGTTGCTAAAATTATACCTGAACATGGCCGAGGGCGTATAGTTGAAAACGTTCTGCTTGAGTACAAATCCCTTACTGATATTGTTATTTGTGCGATCAGTATTCTGAACCGCCACACCGACATTCCAATTGTATTTTTTCGCCATTTTATTAAAGCTAAAACCTGCCGAGTTGGTTAAAATGGTATTTTCGTAAGCATTGCTAAAGGTTTCATCCAATAAATCGTATTGTAAGGTAGCTGGATTGAAATTATAGGTAAAACGATCGGATGTATTGTGGTTATAACCGTTCTGATAATTAAACTCCAGGCTCAAGGTTTTATCCAGGGGCTCGGTATATACCAATCTTGTATTCTGGTTGATGGACTCGCTCTCCTGATCGTTAAACTGGTCGGTCGTTTTTTGAGTGGTAGTTCCGTTTTCTTTTCTGGTTTCAGGATTTGTATTGTAATTATCAGCATCGTTATTGT
>NZ_JBFTRT010000338.1:0-14472 GCF_056399685.1 Pedobacter sp. 01N416 | reverse complement strand
GAAAAGTATGGTGTTTACTTTCCAATGACAGTTTTTTAGTTACTATTTAGTGTTAATAACTTTTTTTAAAATTGTTAATAACTATAGCGCTTTTCCTATTTAAGTTTATATTAACCGTTTGATTATCAAACAGATTCTGCTCCAAATATTTATCTATGATTAACACGGCACTTGATTTTATTTCGAAAGAAATTAATGGATATCTAAACAATATTGCCAATACATTAAACGATGATTTTATTGTGGTAAGCAGTGTCGTTTCTGAGGGGAAACTGGCCATACCCGAAAAAACAATGGGTATTACTTTAATGAACATTGAAGAGGATAGGGCAATAAAAGATCAACGGGTTACGGTAAGGAATATGCTTGGCGAAATAGAAACCCGCAATCCTGATATCTATCTGAATCTGTACGTACTTATTTCTGCAAATTTTAACCAGGCGGGTACCGAATCGCCAACTTTAGATTACCTGGAGGGCTTAAAAAAACTATCGCAGGTAATTTCATTTTTTCAGGGCAAAAACGTGTTTACACAGGCCAATTCTCCTTTGTTAAGCGCTATTGATAGTAATATTGAACGCTTAAGTGCGGAGCTTTTTAGCTTCAATTTTGAACAGATGAACCATTTTTGGAGTATTATCGGTCACAGCTATCTGCCCTCTGTTTTATATAAAATCAGGATGATTACCGTACAGGAAAACGTTCAGTTGGTGCCAGATGGATTAGTAGAAAATATCTTATTAAACACAAGAACCAAGCTGAAATTGGAGCAGATTTAAAACCCAAAATAGAAATTTTAGATACCACCTTGCAATTTGGTATTCACCTCAATAATGCAGCAAAATTTTTAGCCATTACACAACTAAATGAAACGGCCCCAAACAAGGATTTTTTAAGCAATAAAAAGATTTATTTTTCGAACAACGGTTTAAACAGCAACCTCGAATACCAGATTATTGATGGAATTGTGGGCGATTTAATGAATTTAGATTTTACCCTTCCTCCTGTAAATACAGAAGTTACCCTGAGGCTAAATTCATCAGCAGAAAATAATCTGGTTATTGCTTTTGATACGGATGGCTTGCCCATTAATGGTCCTTATAAAATTAAAGTCAATAGCAGTAAAGTTTTTGAAAAACTGCTCGATATGAGCAAATTACCCGATGGGCTATATAACATATCGATCAAAAATGCAGCAGATACAGGAAACGATTTACTAAGTTATAAGATTTTTAAGAGCAACGGATTAAGTGCCCAATCAATTTTTGGTGTGCTGGAGTTAAAGCTACCAGCAAGCAATGCGGTAGTTACGGAAACAAAGTTCTTAATTAATTTTTTAAGGAAATCTACCATCTGGAAATATTATATAATTAACCAGAGTGGGATTGATTTAGATGATTTTGATTTATTAGTGAAAGATAAAAGTTTGGATGGTACACCTGGCGGCATTCCGGCTTATGCCAAATATACTTTTGCCGGGAATCCGGTGCCTGCCAATGATCCCGATCCGATTAATAAAATAGCCGATGCGGATATATTGCTCTTCAAAAGCAATGTTAAGATTCCTTTTTATCAAAAGGTAAAAGTGGGCTTAGAACTGAGTAAAAAGGATGGAGGAACAGAAGTTATTTTAACCAAGAATTTGCCAAACCCAATGCCCGAAAAACAAGCGGGAGAGGACAGTAGAATATATGTATATGTTTAAAAATAATTCATGATGATATGGCGCTAACATATAAACATCCAGGAGTATATATTGAAGAGATTTCGACAATACCCCCATCTATTGCACAAGTAGAAACAGCAATACCAGGCTTTATCGGATATACCGCAAAGCGGGAGAAAAACGGCGTGGCTTTCGCTATCAATTCTCCAGTGCGTATTACCTCTCTGTTAGAGTTTGAAGTTTTCTTTGGTGGTGCCTTTCCGGAAGTACTGGAAGTAACCATTAATGAACCCGAACCGGGTAAATTAATACCAAAGATTGATGTTACTCCGGCCACAACAGTTTCTGGCTATATCTTATATTATCATGTAAAAAWGTTTTACGAAAATGGGGGTGGCCCTTGCTGGGTTGTTTCGGTGGGTGACTTCGAAGATACACCAGATATAACAAAGTCTGAACTAAAACTTGGTTTACAGGCCTGCGAGCGGGAAGATGAAATTACACTCCTGCTGATCCCCGAAATTACAGCTTTAACTTCAGGTGCTGATATTAAAGAATTAAACGATGCCATGCTGGCACAATGTGCCAAACTGCAAGACCGTTTTACCATAATGGATACGCCACAAGCAGGCTTAACAACAGCTTATTTAGTGGCCGATAAATTTAGAAATGATTTTGTAAGTGCAGATAACCTTAAATACGGAGCCACCTATTATCCACAGATACAAAGTGGAGCCACTTATAACCGGGTAACTGACGAAAACATAAAAATTGCAGCCGATAACCGTGGCGGAAGTAACCTGGGTATTTATAAGAAAGTTGTAAATACCAAAAAAGCAATTACCAAAATTGTTGAAAAAGATGCGGTTACTGCAATAAAAGCCACAGGTACAATAACCATAGGGGGTATTACTTTAACCGGGCATTCTATTGCCATAGCAGGGTTTAGCTTTACTTTTGGAGGTACAGGCGGCATTGTAATTGGTGCCGACGAAACCGCTACAGCAGCAGCTTTAAGAGCCGCAATTGCAGGTAATACCGATTTAATGACTTTGGTAGATGTTGTTGCAAATTTAGCTGTAGTAACCATCACTGCTAAAGCAGCTGGCAATGCCGGAAATGCTATCCCCATTGTTTATGATCCAAAAGGAAATATCCCTCGCATAACCTTAAGTGCGCCATTTTTAAAGGGTGGGTTTGATAGCAACGATTTTGCCTTATTCAATCAGATAAAAGCAGCGCTTGATGCGTATACGGTTCCACTTTATCCTTCGGGTATAGTTGCAGGTATTATGGCCCGGGTAGATAACGAACGTGGTGTATGGAAAGCGCCAGCCAATGTAAGTGTGCTTACGGTTGATAAACCACTGATTACAATAAGCGATGAAGAACAAGATTACCTGAATGTAGATGCAACATCAGGAAAAAGTATTAATGTAATCAGAAAATTTGCAGGTAGGGGAACCTTGGTTTGGGGAGCCAGAACATTGGCCGGGAATGATAATGAATGGCGCTACGTGCCCGTAAGGCGGCTTTTTATTATGGTTGAAGAATCGATAAAGAAAGCCACGGAGTTTGTGGTTTTTGAGCCCAATGATGCCAAAACATGGATGCGGGTAAAAACCATGTGCGAGAATTTCTTAAATCAACTGTGGCGACAAGGGGCTTTGGCTGGTGCAAAACCTGAAGATGCATTTTTTGTAAATGTAGGTCTGGGCATCACCATGACGGCTCTTGATATTTTAGAAGGACGGTTGATTATCGAGATTGGAATGGCAGCAGTTAGACCAGCAGAATTTATAGTTCTTAAATTTTCTCACTTATTAGCAAAATCTTAAAATTATGGCAACTAATTATAAAACCCCTGGCGTTTATATAGAGGAAATAAGTAAACTGCCTGCATCAATAGCACCTGTAGAAACGGCTATTCCAGCATTTATGGGCAGAACAGAATTTGCTAAAGATGAAAATGGAAACAATATTCTGCCTACAGGAGGAAAATTACCAACGCCCATCCGCATTACTTCATTTCTCGATTATCAAAAGTATTTTGGTGGGGCCAATTCTGAAACTACTGTTTTCGAAACCAGTGGAATCCCCACAATAACCGATACAGAAGTTGCTGGTAAGGTAGTAAAACGCGTAATTACCTGTAATGCTAAAAAGAGTGCCACAAGTGGTAAATACATGTATTATGCTATACAGATGTTTTATGCAAACGGTGGTGGCCCTTGTTATATAGTTTCATGTGGCGATTACGATGTAGCTTCAACCATTACAACCGTAAAAGCTAAAGCCTGTTTAGATGCAATTGCAAAAGTGGATGAACCAACCATGCTCATTTTTACAGATAAGCATACTTCATTTGGTGCTACTTCGGGTTATAAAGATGCCTATGATTACGCTTTGGCACAATGTGCTAAACTGCAGGATCGGATTGCAATTTTTGATGCCTGGGTACTATCCGATTCTCCCTTTACCGATGCAGGAGTGATTAGAGATGATATCAGTGCCGATTATTTAAAATATGGTGCAGTTTATTATCCTTGGTTACAAAGTACTTTAAGTTATGGCTACAACGATTCTATTGTCGTAAAACATCTGGTAAATGGCGCTAACGGACCATACAACGATGCAACCTTATCAGCCATAAAAGCAATGGATTTAAATACTTACCGTGCTTTAACAAACGAGATGGATAAAAACGTAATTGATTTACCACCATCGAGTGCTGTTGCAGGTATAATGGCCAGGGTTGATAACAATCGTGGAGTATGGAAGGCACCTGCCAACGAGAGTGTAAAAATGGTTACTGGACCATCATTAAAAGTGACCGCACAACAACAGGAAACACTAAACATAGATCCAACTACAGGTAAATCAATAAATGTAATCCGCTTTTTTACTGGCAAAGGCACGTTGGTTTGGGGTGCCCGAACCTTGGCTGGAAACGATAACGAATGGAGATACATTTCAGTAAGGCGTTTTTACAATTTTGTAGAAGAAAGCGTTAAAAAAGCCACGGAATTTGTTGTTTTCGAACCAAATGATGCCAATACCTGGCTGCGTGTAAAAGCCATGTGCGAGAATTTTTTAAACCAGCTATGGCGCCAGGGTGCATTGCAGGGGGCAAAACCCGATGATGCCTATTTTGTTCGCATAGGCTTGGGTGTTACCATGACTTCCCTTGATATTTTAGAGGGTAGAATGAATGTGGAGATAGGTATGGCAGCTGTGAGGCCAGCAGAATTTATCATCCTGAAATTCTCACATAAACTACAAGAATAATTCATCATAAATTATAAAATTATGGCAAATACTTATCCATTGCCGGTATTTCACTTTCAGGTGGAATGGGGCGGCTCGCGAATTGGTTTTACAGAAGTTAGTGGTTTAACGGTGGAAACCCAATCGATAGATTATCGCGAAGGAAACTCACCAGAATACCATGTTACTAAAATGCCGGGAATGCAGCAGTACACTGCGATTTCGATGAAAAGAGGCATAACCAAAGGTGATAATGAACTTTTTCAATGGTTTAACACCGTTAGTTTAAATAAAATAGAACGGAGAGACCTCACCATTAGTTTGCTGAACGAAAGTCACGAACCGGTGGTGGTTTGGAAAGTTAGGCAGGCCTGGCCATCAAAAGTAGACGGACCAACACTAAATTCTACCGGGAACGAGGTTGCTATAGAAACAGTTGAGCTAGCACATGAAGGTTTAAGCATCGAATTTACCTAGGTTATATGTTCTCTATATCCAATTCACCATCGCCAAATCCTCCAGTTGGTTTTCATTTTCTATTGCAGATAGAGGGCTTATCTTATGATGGCGTAGACGATATAGGTTTTACAGATGCCACCGGTTTAGAATCGAGCATTGCTACCGAAGAATATAAGGAAGGTGGAGAAAACCGTTTTGCGCATAAACTCCCAACGGCAGTAACCTACAGTAACCTTACGCTAAAGCGTGGTTTATTGTTTAACTCTAAAGCAATGCAGTGGTTTAAAGAGTGTGTAGAAAGTTTTACGTTTAGCCCGAAAGATATCACCTTGATTTTGCTTAACGATGAACATCAACCCTTACAGGCCTGGAATTTTGTTAATGCATATCCAATTCGGTGGTCGATAGAAGGTTTTAACGCACAACAAAATGGCTTGGTGATCGAAAGTATCGAGTTTGCACATCAATATTTCAGGCGGGTAGAAATTTAAAGTACTAAAATATGCCAGTAGAAATTAGAGAATTAAACATTACCGCAACGGTAACCAACAATGTAGCCGGATCTACAGTGCCAGGCAGAACCGGTCAAACAGCTACAGATAAGAAAATGAAAAAGGCATTCGATCATGATGCGCCTGTAAATGCTGCTGATGGTGTTGGCGAGTTTAAATCAACAAGGGGCAAGGAGCTAAATCTCGACCTTTTGTGGGACGCAACATCAGCTTCTTACTCGGGCAATTCTACTTTTCAAACTGATGTTCAGAATGATAAAACAGTACATAAAGTAATCGAAAAATTTATCGATACCTGTTTTAAGATTAAAGAAGATACCCATCAGCCAAATTTTTTAAAAATACACTGGGGTGAGCTCACTTTTCAGGGAATGTTAACCGCTGTTAAAGTTACCTACACCTTGTTCGATAATACCGGAAAACCATTAAGAGCGAAAACAGATTGCACTTTTACCAGTTATACATCTCTTACCGAGCAATCTAACGAACAGCGGCGCAGTTCGCCCGATTTAACACATTACAGAAATGTTGAAGGCGATAATTCGCTCCCATTAATGACTTACAATATTTATAAAACCGATAGATATTACTTAGAAGTGGCCAAGGCCAATAAACTGAACAATTTTAGGAAATTAAAACAAGGACAAAACATTTCATTTCCACCGATTGAAAAATAATATACCATGCCAGCCAACTCAGGAGTACAAAGTTTTAGCATTACCATAAACGGACAAGTTTTGCCCGATGCGGTTGGTATTTTAGAAATTATGGTAACCAATGTGGTTAATGCCATACCTAAAGCTAAAGTGGTAGTAATGGATGGTAGCGCGGCTGCGCAAAATTTCGATTTAAGCAATGGAACCAATTTTATTCCAGGGGCCGAAATAAGCATTGCTGCTGGTTACAATGGCGAAAATGAAATGATATTCTCTGGTTTAATTATCAGCCAGACCATTAGGGCTAACGAGGATGGGAGCCAAATGGAAATAGAATGTAGGGATAAAGCCGTTAAACTTACCGCAGGACGAAAAAACAAGATATGGGAAGACGCAAGTGATAGCGATGCAATAACCGATCTGGTAGGCCAGAATGGAATTACAGCCGATATAGACGGATTGGGTTTACAACATAAACAACTGGTACAATTTAATTGCAGCAATTGGGATTTTATTGTTACCAGGGCCGAGCTAAACAGTGCCTTGGTTATAGCAGAAGCAGGAAAATTGACTATCGGTATGCCCAATGCGAGTCAGGAAAGCACGGCAACTTATACCTATGGATCGGAGATTTATGATTTTGAAGCTCAGATGGATGCCCGCACCCAATATCCACAGGTACTAACCAAAAGCTGGAATTATACCAACCAGGAAGTAAAAGAAGGTACATCGGCCGCAAAACCTTTACCCCAGCAAGGTAATATTTCCGGCGATGATTTGGCAGAAGTGTTGGGCTGGGAAGATAACAGCTTATATCATTCGGGCAATGTAGCTGAACAGGAATCGACCGAATGGGCAACAGCACAACTGTTTAGAAGCAGGTTGAACAGGGTTATCGGAAATTTTAGGGTGCAGGGCGATAACAAGTTAAAACCCGGAATTATAGTTGAATTATTGGGAATAGGCGAAAGGTTTAGTGGGAAATGCTTGGTTACGGGGGTAATCCATAGTTACGTGTAGATGCAGGAAAAGAACATGGATGGGTTTGGAATCCCGAAATAAATGATGAGGTAATTATTGGTTTTATAAATGATGATCCTCGCGATGCAGTGATTCTGGGTAGATTGTATAGCAGTTCATTTCCACCTCATCTAGAAGCAAAAGATGATAATTATTTAAAAGGATTATCTACCAAATCAAAACTTCAGGTATTGTTTGATGATGAAAAGAAGATTATAAAGATAGAAACACCTGGAGGCAATTTTATTACACTGGATGAAGATCAGAAACAGATTGACATTCAGGATATTAATGGGAATAAAATAGAGATGAGCGAGGATGGGATCAAGATTGAAAGTATTAAAGATATCATACTAAAAGCATCAGGCGACTTTAAAATAGATGGAACCAATATTACAACCAATGCCAACGCACAATTAAAATTAAGCGGAAGCGCGGGCACAGAAGTCAGTTCATCCGCCATTACAAAAGTTAAAGGAAGTATGGTGCAGATAAATTAAAAATATGGCAAACGCAGCGAGAGTTACCGATACCACAAACCACGGTGGCACAATTATAGGTCCTGGCGTACCAACGGTATTAATTGGGGGGATGCCTGCATGTGTAGTTGGCGATAATCACGTTTGTGTATTGCCACCAAATAGCCATCAGCCAACGGTAAGCCCTTTTCCGACGGGAAGTGCGACAGTGTTGATAGGTGGTTTGCCAGCAGTTAGAACAGGTGATACCTGTATTTGCGGGGCAAGTGCTGTAGTTGGATGTCCGACAGTTTCAATAGGTTAAAAAATGGATACAGAAAGCAATTTTTTAGGTAAGGGATGGGCCTTTCCGCCAGAGATAGTCAAATACGAAGGCATAAAACGCTTTGCTACCAGCATGGTAAGCGATGTGGTAGATATTAACCAAAGCCTCGAGATCCTGTTCGGAACAGCGGTTGGCGAAAGGGTGATGCAGGCTGAGTATGGCTGCAATGTAGAAGATATGATTTTTGAACCCATTAATGTTACGCTGGTAACGCGGATAACCGAAAGGATTAGAAGGGCAATAATTTATTACGAGCCGCGCATTAAGCTCGATAAACTAGATGTTTTTAAAAATGTAGAGTTTGGGGTAATTAACCTGGTGGTAGAATATACCATCAGAAGTACCAATACCAGGAACAATATTGTTTACCCATATTATTTAACCGAAGGAACAAATATTTGAAAAAATGAGCACCAATTGCAATAAAAATACTGCACCAAGAAACGGAACAAGCCGTTTAAACCGCTTGCCAAAAGCTTTGGATGCATCTTTTGTTGCCATTGATGAAAGAAGTAAAGCAAGCCTTTATCAATTTTGCGATAATTTGGCGGCTTATATTAACCATTACTATTTTGATGGAACAGAGAAAAAGACAGATTGGCAAAGTGTTTTTAATATCAGTGAAATTAATGAGGATGGCACCTCAGAACCACATTTGGCACTTTTCGATTCTTTTTTGGATTTATACGCCATTGCTCAAAAAGACCTCAATCAGTTTACAGGCAAACATTTAGATTATTTTTTTGAAACCGTTTTAGGCTTCGAAAAAAAGGCAGCCGAGCCCGATAAAGTATATTTGATTGTAGAATTGGCGAAACACATTTCTCAATACATATTAAACGATAAAACTGAGTTTAAAGCAGGCAAAAACAGTAAAAAACAAGAACAGTTTTACAAGCTGTTATCTTCTTTCAGCTTTAGCCATACACAGGTAGCGAGTATTAAATCTATTTTGGTTGATCAAGCTGAAAAAACTAAAATTTATGCTTCACCAATCGCAAATTCTGGCGATGGCAATGGAGGAGAGTTGGCCAATCAGGATGGAAGCTGGGATACTTTTGGCAACACCGATCGAAATAAAGCTAATATTGGTTTTGCCATAAGTTCTCCACTGTTTAGAATGGCCGAAGGCAAACGTAAAATAACACTTACCTTTTCTTATCGTGCGCCTTATCTGGCAGCGCCGGTAATTAAGCCCGAAAATTTTAAGGCCAGTATTACCGCAGAAAAAGGGTGGACAGCGGTAGACATTACTGCTGTATTATAGTCAAAAACTTCATATAGAAGATTTCAGAACCGCTTTTCCGGTATTGAAGATAGAAATACTATCAACCCCAAATATTTATGCCAGCCTAACCTTTGCTTCAATAGATAATGTGGTCATTAAAACGGATGTACAGGGGGTGAAAAATCTATTTGTACAGAACAGTTTAGGTAAACTCGATGCTGCTAAACCTATGGAAATTTTTGGTCCGATTCCCAGTATTGGCGCTAATTTTTATATAGGCAGCAAAGAGGTTTTTCAGCATGATCTCAGTAGTTTAAAGCTAAATTTTGAATATTTAGGCCTACCTACCGTTCCTTTTGTTACATATTACGACCTTTACACCAATTTGGCTAATGCTAGTAATGGCCGTGATGCAACCAAATATGTTAATAATAGTGATTATAAAGCAGAAGTTTCCTTTCTCTTACATCGCAATTGGATAAATGCTACATCGGCAGAGGTTTCACTTTTTAGTGCAGCAGATACAGTTGCACCCAATGCACAGTTCTCTACAGATTTAAATATACCAGATACTTTCGATGCAGATTATAATACCGAAGTAAATGATGCTTATAACCTTGAGACCGAACGGGGCTATCTAAAACTTAAATTTACCAAAGGTACATTTGGCCAGGCCGATTATCAACTGGTATTTAGTACAGCGGTAATTGGTAAAACCACGGTGCCTAAATTGCCCAATCCTCCATATTTGCCACTTATCCAGAATTTAACGATCGATTATAGCTGCGCAGCCACCATAAATCTTTCGGTAGCGGGCGATGTTAAGTCAACTTACGATAACCGCATCCACAGGTTTTATTTTGTTGAGCCTTTCGGCCTTGCCGAAGCACATCCCTTTACGCATGGGTCTGTATCGTTACTTCCTACTAAATCCAATGATGCTGAGTTATACATTGGCCTAAGCGATGCAATTGTTCCGCAAAATTTAAGTTTATTGTTACAGGTTAGTGAGGGTAGCGCCGATCCCGATTTTGATAAAGCAGTGGTAACATGGGCCTATCTTCAACATAACATCTGGAAATAATTTAAAAACATAGAGATTTTAAGGGAACAGACAAACGGATTGTTAACAACAGGCATAGTTACCTTAAATATTCCTAAAACCGTAAATACCGATAATACTGTATTGCCGACTGGTCTGTTGTGGCTAAGGGCTTCGGTAATAAGCAATGCAGCGGCAGTGTGCGATATTATCTCCATTACTGCTCAAGCCAGTGAGGCTCAATTTTCTGTTTATGATGATGTTGTACCCGAAAAAATAGCCATCGAAGCAGGGGTGATTGCCAAGCTAAAAGAACCCGATAGCGCCGTGAAAAAGGTAGTTCAACCTTATGGCTCATTTGATGGGAAGGCAATAGAAAGCGGTAATGAATATTATTTAAGGGTTAGCGAAATTTTACGGCACAAAAGGAGATCCATCACCCTGTGGGATTACGAGCGTCTTATTTTGGCCCAATTCCCGAATGTGTACACGGCAAAATGCATTAACCACACTTTTTACAATGGGAATGTAAGCAGTTATAATTCTTTATCGCCCGGCCAGGTAACTATTATTGCCGTGCCCGATATTTCGATCAGCAATGCGCCAAATCCATTAAAGCCAAAAGTTTCTAAAAATACATTAGAACAGATTAAAACTTATTTGGCCAAAACCAATTCGGTATTCGCAAAATTGAATGTTCAAAATCCAATATTTGAAGAAATCAAGCTTCATTTTCACCTCAAACTCCGTGATGGATACGAAGAAAATATTTATCTGCCGAAACTTAAAACGCAGCTTAAATCACTGTTGGCCCCTTGGACAAGCAACGCTGCTACGCAGATGGAATTTGGGGGTAAAATAGAAAAATCGACCATTATCTATCAGCTCGAAAAGTTAGACTATGTAGATTATATCACCTGCGTTAAAATGTATCTGTTTAGGCCAGTGGGTTTAGAAGACATATCAACAAAAGATTTAGAAACAGCAGAAACCGCTACAGCGGCAAGTATTTTAACGGCCTACCCCGAGCATAGCATCATCAATATTAATGATATCCCGGGAATCAATAATCCGGATTGTGAATGTGCCGATTGCAATGACAACGCAATAACAGACAGTAAATTTATTCCAATTAACGAATGCGGTTGTAATTAAATGAGCGATTTAAAAACCATATCGAAAAATAATCCGCAACAGGATAGCATGCAGTTTGATAAACTACGTGAAATTGGTATAAACCGTATTCAGGCTTTAAGTAAAAGCAATTGGAGCGATTATAATCTTCACGATCCGGGAGTAACAACGCTCGAAACACTTTGTTATGCCATAACAGATTTAGGTTACCGCTTGACCTTCGATATGCAGGATTTACTGGCCAGTGATCCTAATTCTGCCGATGCTGATATCGATTTCCGTAATTTTTTTACCGCAAGGCAAATATTGCACAACGCTCCCGTTACCATTAAAGATTTTCGAAAACTCTTAATGGACGTAGCGGTACAGGCAGGGACAGAAACTTTGGGGATAAAAAATGCCTGGGTAATTCCTGCTGATGATGCTGAAATGAAACTTTATGTAAATCAGTTACAGCAGAAATTAGACTATTTCCCGACCGCTACTGATGGAACCGGATTTTTTGTTAAAGGACTTTATAATTTTCTGATCGAATTTGATCAGTCGGTAAACTATGGCGATTTAAATTCCAATTCCATTTCTGCCATATACGTCATCAATAATTTTGCCCCCGATCCATTATTAGAGGGGGTAGAAATAAAGGTAGAAATTCATTTTCCACGCTGGGACGATTTAAGTATCGATTTTAACGACGATGCTGCAATAATTGCGAAAATTAAAAGCCTGAAAATAGAGGTCGATGAATTGCCTGACGATTATAAATTAATTGATAGCAACGATGCAGATCACACAGTTACCCTTGCAGGTACTAAGACAGTTGCCGAAGTTCCTATTGCTCTTGTAGGCCTTGATGCAATTGATGCCGATTTAAACTACTTCATTTTTAATGCGCCCAATGGATTATTACAAACCTACAAACGCAAAATAGGTGTAATAAAAAACATTATAAAAAAGGCTGAAGATAGGTTGAATGATAACCGGCCACTTTGCGAAGATTATTTAAATACCAGAGCACTCAAAGTAGAAGAAATTGCCATTTGTGGCGATATAGAAATAGATCCTTTTGCTGATGCCGCAAGCGTTGCCGCCGAAATTTATTTTCAAATTGCACAGTTTCTATCACCTGATGTATATTTCTACAGCTTGCCCGATATGAAAAACAAAGGAAAAGCTACCGAAGATATTTTTGATGGCCCGGCTTTAGAACATGGTTTTATCGATGACGATGAACTTAACGCTTCCGAACAAAAATGTACCATCCATGTAAGCGATCTGATCAGGATTATCATGGATGTTAAAATTGATGGCAAACAGGTTGTTCAATCGGTTAGCGGCTTGCAATTGGCCAACTTTCCAGAGGATAATGTACTTAATATATCAAAGAAAAGTGTTAAATGGTGTCTTTCTTTAGCGATTGATCAATTTTATGTACCCCGCTTATCCACTAATCTTTCTAATTTATCGTTCTACAAACACAACCTTCCATTTTCGTTTGATAAAGATGAAATGGAAGCAAAATATAAAGCGCTTTTTGCTCAGTCGAGGAAACGTTATCCAGAAAATCCAATTTTAGATAATGCATTTCCAGTGGGCGACTGGAGAGAAATTACTGATTATACCTCGATACAACAAGATTTTCCACTGGTTTATGGTGTAGGTTCTGAAGGGATCCCTAATTTGCCAACTACTGATGATGAAAGAAATCTTCGGATAACCCAGGCCAAACAGTTTAAAGGTTTCTTGTCGTTTTTTGATCAGTTGTTATATGGTTATCTTCAACAGGTTAATGGTTTAAAAGCACTGTTTAGCTTAAACCAGGAACTGGATGAATTTGGTCAGCCTTTGTTGAATAAAACGTACTTCAGCGAACCCTTAAAAGCAACTGGGGGTAATGTAGATATTGTGCCCAATGCAACTGAACAAAGAATATTTATTGATGGTTATGCGGAACATTTGCAGGGAATTACTGAAAGTAAAACCGATTTTGAAAAACGTAAAAACCGCTTTCTAGATCACCTTTTGGCCCGCTTTTGCGAGCAGTTTAGCGATTATGCTTTAATTGCCTACACCATTGACGGTCAAAGGGCTGGAGCAGAACTGATAAAAGATAAATTGTCGTTTTTAAATGCCTATCCGGAAATTAGTAGCAATAGAGGTAAGGCATTTAATTACCACAATGAATTTACCTGGTTTTATAAAAATGTTTCAGGCTACGAAAAAAGGGTAAGCCTACTGTTGGGGATAGATGCTAAAAGAGTAGAAGATTTACATTTTTCGAAAGCGTTTAGAATCTTACCAGTGTCTACAACCTGGAATATCGAAACCAAGGTATTAACCAAAGTTCTTTTTGAGCGGGTTGGTAATTTTACAGATGTACTGGCTGCTAAATCTGCTATGGAAGAATTGATTAGCGCTGCAGTACATATCAATAACTATAAAATTGTGGCAGGTAGTGTTGCCGGTAAATACCAGGTTTTGCTTTTGGCCGATTTAATTCAGGAAAAGGTTATTGCAAAAAGTAAAAACACTACATTAACCTTATCTACTGCCAATTCATTAATTARTAGTCACATCGATTTATGTACCAAAGAGTTATGTGATCAGGTTTTGTCGAGCCGTAAGAACTTAACACCCCCGATTTTAAATTACTTCGAAGTGCTTTCGCATACAGTTAACAATACCAC
>NZ_JBFTRT010000337.1:0-5488 GCF_056399685.1 Pedobacter sp. 01N416 | reverse complement strand
CCTATAACGTTAATGGGATTAGGGCAGCAAGTACCAAAAACTTTTTTGGCTGGCTTCAGGCTACAGATGCTGATATGGTCTGCCTGCAAGAAGTAAAAGCCTTGCCATTGCAGATTCCTGAAATTATTGCACTGATTGAGCAACTTGGCTACCATCATTATTGGTTCCCCGCTGAAAAAAAGGGATATAGCGGTGTGGCAATTCTGACCAGAATTAAACCGAATCATATCGAATTTGGCTGCGGTGAAGAATGGATAGATAAAGAGGGTAGAATTTTAAGGGCAGATTTTAACGATTTTTCTTTAATGAGTCTCTATATGCCATCTGGCTCAAGCGGAGATGAACGTCAGGTTAAAAAGTACGAATTTATGCGTTTTTTTGATGTATATATTGGAGAATTGCGTAAAGAGATACCAAATCTAATTGTAAGTGGCGATTATAATATCTGTCATACCTCCATCGATATTCACAACCCAAAATCAAACGCCAATTCATCGGGCTTTTTGCCAGAAGAACGGGAGTGGATGCAGCTATTTTTGGATAATGGTTTCATCGATACTTTTCGTCATTTTAATAAAGACCCGCACCATTATACCTGGTGGAGCTACCGTGCCGGTTCGAGAGGAAAGAATTTGGGTTGGCGGATCGATTACCATTTGGCTACCAGGCCTATGGAAAGCCGATTGAAAAATGTTAGAATCTTACCCGACGCAATACATTCAGATCATTGTCCGGTTCTTTTAGAGATCGATTAGGTATTTGGTTAACTGGTTAATTGTTTAAATCGGTTAACTGTAACCAAAACTCAATTAACCAATTTGCACAGTTTAAACAATTAACCTTAATCTAACCAAATGCTAATCACAAATATAAAAGGCCTGGTGGGCTTACATTCCAAAGATAAATTAGTGCTACGTGGCGGTGAATTAGATTCGTTACCAGTTCTTGAAAATGCCTGGCTTTTAATTGAAGATGATCTGATCAAGGATTTTGGAAAGATGGATTCAATCCCATCTCATATCTCAAATCTATCCTCCCATATCTCCGCAGAAGGCAGATATATTTTCCCTTCATGGTGCGATAGCCATACACACATTGTTTTTGCTGCTTCGCGCGAGGAAGAATTTGCAATGAAAATCCAAGGCAAAAGCTACGAAGAAATTGCCGCGGCGGGTGGTGGGATTCTAAATTCGGCTAATAAACTCCAAAAAGCTTCGGAAGATGAATTGTTTGAAAGTGCATCTGTGCGGTTAACGCAAATGATCCGTCTGGGAACCGGTGCCGTTGAAATTAAAAGCGGATATGGATTAACCACGGAGAGTGAAATCAAAATGCTCAGGGTGATCCGCAGGCTAAAAGATCAGTTCCCGATTCCTATAAAAGCAACTTTCTTAGCCGCTCATGCTTATCCGGCCGAATTTAAAAACAACCATCAGGGTTACATCGATTTAATTATTAATGAAATGCTGCCTCAAATAGCACAAGAAAAACTGGCCGACTATATTGATGTTTTTTGCGAAAAAGGGTTTTTCTCTGTCGAAGAAACCGATCAGGTATTAAAGGCAGGTACAAAATACGGACTAAAACCAAAAGTACATGCCAATCAACTTTCCGTTTCGGGGGCAATAGAGGTCTCTGTGCAAAATAGAGCCATTTCAGTTGATCACCTCGAAGAAAGTGATGAAGAAACGATCCGAACGTTAAGAAATGCTGATACCATTGTAACATTACTCCCTTCTTGTTCGTTTTACTTAGGTATTCCTTTTGCTGATGCCAAAAGCTTTATAAGAGCCGATTTGCCGGTTGCTTTGGCTACCGATTACAATCCAGGTTCAACACCTTCAGGAAATATGAATTTTGTGGTGTCACTTGCATGTATTAAAATGAAGATGTTTCCTGAACAGGCGATAAATGCTGCAACATTAAATGGTGCGGCAGCAATGGAGATGAGTGAAGATTATGGAAGCATTACCGTTGGTAAAAAAGCGAACCTGTTTATAACCAAGCCGATGCCTTCAATTGCCTATTTGCCATATAGTTTTGGTGAAACGCAAATAGAGACAGTTATTTTAAACGGTGAAATTTATAATGGATAACCTTAAAATATATTCGCAGGGCGACATCGACCGTTTAATCATCGCTCGTGATGGCGAAACCAAACTGGGCGAAAAAGTTGCTGTCTTATCCTCATGGGATGAACTGAAAGGGGCAAGTGCGAAATTTGTATTGTTGGGTATTCCAGAAGACATAGGTGTGCGTGCAAACTTAGGTATTGCAGGTGCAGCCTCTATGTGGCGACCAAGTTTGGTGGCTTTTTTAAATATCCAGAGCAACCGCTTTTTAAATGGCGAGGAGGTTTTGATTTTAGGCCATTTCGAAATCGATGAGCCCGAAGATCCTTCCATAACGGGTTTAAGAAACAAAGTTGCACAGATTGATGAGCTGGTTTATCCTGTAATTGAAAAAATAGTAGCTGCAGGCAAAATACCTATTGTAATTGGTGGTGGTCATAATAATGCCTACCCAATAATTAAGGGTACTTCTTTCGTACATAAAAGCCCAATAGCGGTTTTAAATGTGGATGCGCATGCTGATTTAAGAGAACTGGAAGGTCGGCACAGCGGGAACGGATTTTCTTATGCGTTGAAAGAAAACTACCTGAATAGTTATTTCATGTATGGCTTGCATCAAAACTATAATAATGAAGCTATTTTAAATCAAATAGATACGAACCCAAAGCTTAAGGCTGTGTTTTTTGACGATATTTTAACCGGGACTGACTTTACTGACCTGGTGAATGAAATAGGTTCAGTTGCGGGTTTGGAAATCGATTTGGACTGCGTTCAAAATGTACTTTCCAGTGCCGAAACACCATCTGGTTTTGCCGTTAACGATATTAGAAAACTCATTTTAACCAGTGTGAAGAAGTTTTCTTATCTACATATTTGTGAAGGCGCAGCGCGAATGTTGGATGGGAGGGTGAGTAAGTTAACGGCTAAACTGGTTGCTTATCTGGTGAGTGATTTTGTTAAGGGACATTAATCTAAGTGCGTCACCCTGAATTTATTTCAGGGTCTTTCTTGTTTTTTATTAATTGGGACTTACGCATTGGAAATAGATCCTGAAATAAATTCAGGATGACGACCTAAAAATGGAAAGCCCTACAAATGTTCGGCTTCGTATTTTTCTCCGGCCTGTAACATCAATTCAATCTGTTTCAGGTCTTCAGCGGTTAATTCCTCCTTTTCCTGTAACTCGAATACCGCAATCATATTGTCTTCGTATTGTTTTTCGGTTTTGATAACGATTTCCTGTGGCATGCTGGTAAGCTTAAAATTTTATAATTTCTGTTGGCGTAATGCAAAAATCCAACCTGATGTCGTGTTCATTTACATCATCGATTTTTTCAATAGCAGGGTACAAAGATAAGCCTATTTTTTGAGCATTTATATCCTGTAGAAAACGATCGTAAAAGCCCTTGCCATAACCCACCCGGTAACCTTGTTTATCGAAAGCTAAAAGTGGAATAAGAACAAGATCTACTTCGCCTTCATGCAGGTTTCCTTTTTGTGGTTCCAGGATGTTATAAAGGTTTTTCTTTAAATCGCCTACACCTAAATATTCGTGATTGGTCATTAAAGCAGTTTCAAAATCGGCTTTAGGTACAATGATTTTAATTTCTGGGTGATTTTTATTAAGCCATTCGATCAGTAAAAAAGTATTGGGCTCCTTTTTTTCTGTAATGGGCAAAAAGATGTGGAGGGTTTTAATTTGGCTAAAATCGAGCGATTTAAACTCATTTAAGAGGGCTTCGCATAGGCTTTCGTACTCTGTGTCGCTCAGCAATAATCTTTCTTTTAGCGCTTGCTTTCTGATTTCGGCTTTTAACATGGTATTCAAATTTATGTTTTTTATAACAAGCGAGCGAAGTGGGTTGTTTTTTACAGACCTGTAAGGTTTTTAAAACCTTGCAGGTCTAAATGTAGAAACCAAAAAGCCCCTGAAGAGTTCACTTCAGAGGCTTCCATGTATTTTGCTTAAAATTATTTTACACGCTCAACGTACTCGCCGGTACGGGTATCGATTTTAATTTTATCTCCTTGGTTTACAAACATCGGAACTTTCACCTCAACACCGTTTTCTAATGTTGCAGCTTTTAATGCGTTTGTAGACGTATCGCCTTTAACAGCTGGCTCCGAGTAGGTAATTTCGAATTCAGCAAAGTTTGGCAATTGAGCCATAATAGCTTCTTCACTTTCCATAGAAACGATGATGTTCATGCCTTCTTTTAAGAATTTAATAGCCGAACCGAATAGTGATTTTTCAACGTTAAACTGTTCGTAATTGTTGTTGTCCATTACTACCAGATAATCACCTTCTTCGTATAAATATTGATAATCATTGGTTTCAACGCGGCAGATTTCTACAGCCTCGTCGGTATTCATACGTGCTTCAACAATTCTGCCCGATTTAATGTTGCGGAATTTACCAGTGTAAAATGCTCCACCTTTTCCTGGTGTACGGTGATTCCATTCGTCAACAGTAACCAGCTCGTTGTTTATGCGAAGAATGTTACCTGTTTTAATTTCTGATGCTTTTGCCATATTGTGTTATCCTAAATTGGATTTATATTTCRGTTTTTCGTGACGGCAAAGGTAAAATTATTTTGATAAAAACCTATAAAGGTTTAAGGTATAAGGCTTAGGGTTTAAGGAAATTTAAACCTTCAACTATGCTATTTTACCCGCTCCATATATTCGCCGGTTTTGGTGTCAACTTTAACCTTATCTCCCTGGTTAATAAATAGAGGCACTCTAATTTCAGCACCGGTTTCTACGGTGGCATATTTTTGTGCACTGGTAGAGGTATCGCCTTTTACAGCGGGTTCAGAGTAGGTAATTTCTAACTCTACACTATTAGGGAGCTGTGCAACAATCGGTTCGTCACTTTCAAAAGCGATGGTTACATTCATGCCCTCCTTTAAAAACTTAATGGAGTTTCCGAAAAGCAACTTGGGGATATTGTATTGCTCAAAAGTGTTGTTGTCCATCACCACCAAATAATCGCCGTCTTCATAAAGATATTGATAGTCGTTGGTTTCTACACGGCAAATGGTCACCTCTTCATCGGTCCGGAAACGGTATTCTACAATTTTTCCGGTTTTTACGTTGCGCATGCGGGCCTGATAAAAAGCCCTTAAATTTCCTGGAGTGCGGTGAATATACTCTTCTACACTTACCAACTCTCCGTTAAAACGAAGCACATTTCCGCTTTTTACTTCTGATGCCTTTGCCATTTTATAATGAAATCTAGTTTTGTTAATTTTTGAGCACCAAAGTTAAAAAAAGGAATGATGATTTGGAAAGGAAAATCTGTGGATTATTGATTCAAAAGTCATTTGTTAGTTGGTCTGAAAGCATACGCGGATGATTTTTTTAGCGACGTTAATCCTTAAAAATCCCCGTATAAAAGAAATGCCTTTGGGAAC
>NZ_JBFTRT010000336.1:0-5490 GCF_056399685.1 Pedobacter sp. 01N416 | reverse complement strand
GCTCAGGACTGCCGGCGGTCGCGGTACCGATATCGCCTATGTACTGGTAAATATAGAACTTAGCCTAAACCAGTATGTGGTTTTAGGGGCCTATCTGGAATCGTCCTCCAGACAAAGCCGTTCTTTTATCGTCCAAAGTGATTGGGATGAATCTGCCATAGGTACAATTAATCGCCCATTAAGCGTATCCGATATTTACGTTAACGACCAGATCCCAACCTTGGAATGGTTCAAAGCGTCACTAGAGGAAAAAGGTTTGGTTTACCATGGCTACGCGCAACGCCGGAAATTTCATGCCTACTTATACAAACATCAAATCCTCTCCCTCGATTTGAGCCAAAGCAACCAGATATTAAGAGATTACGCGATGATTATCCAATCCTTTTCCCGTGGCAAAGGGCTCGACATCGGTGACAGCTCAAGCTTAAAACGCTTTCTTTTCGGTAATGAAAAAGCGAAAGAAATCACAGATAAATACAAAAAAGCAGTAGAAGAACTTCAACTTACCCTAAAGGAACATGCTCAAAACCGTGATGAAATAGAAAAGGCAACGCTGAAATACCAGGCAATTAAATCCCTTAAAGAACTTAAAGACCGCTTTGATACCGATCAATATGAATACCTTATAAAAAAATGTGCTTTTACCAGACAAATGCAGAAGGAGGGCTTGGATAGCTTTAAAGAAAGTAGCAAAGACTTTGTAGAGGCAGGCGAGAACTTGCAGGCCATACAAGAAATCCTCAGACTAGAATTACTAAGTGTAGGGGCAAATACCGAAAAATTCAACCGGGAAGAAATCACTGCGAAAGAAACCTACCTTAAAACTGCTGGTTCCCATGCCGCACTGTTGCCCTTTACAAAACTACTTGAAGACTATGATTGCCAGGCTGACCAGCTGCTTGAAATTTACAACCGTTATCAAGAGGACAAATATAATTATACTTTAATTTCGTCAGTTCAGCAAGGCCTGGAAAAAAACAAACTTAGCAGTCTGCTTGAAACTTATATCCATTTAGAAGAACTAAGCTCGATACTTGACGCGATTGCTGTCGATACGGGCGGTAAAGAGAGCCAATATCAACAAAAGCAACAACTTCTGGATTTTTCGGAGCTCAATAATGAAGGTTCTGTAGGTTATTGGGCCATTCAAAATTACCAGGCCCATTCATTAGAAGTAGAGAGCCTTTTGATGTTTTTTAAAGAACTGCCAATAGTCCACGCCCAGAAAGCCTTTGATCAATATATTCCAGACCCCACTTCGCTATTAAAGGTCAATCCCCAGCTACAAAAAACCGACGGCGGTTTCTGGATAGCCCTAGGTGAGGTCAATCAGTTCATACCCTATGTTAAAAAACAGCTGTTTGCTGCTCAGGATATCTCCGCATTGAAACTGCTCTTGGAGGGCATGAGCAAAGACCTCCAGGGTGAAATGAAAATCCTGGATAGCGAAACCGCCGCCCTTAAATCTTTGCGGCGGTTCATTATCAGCACCAGTAGCTTTAAAGACTACCTAAGCGTCCATGCACTGTGGTCTACACTAAGTGATTTCGATCTGACTCCGGCGCTGGATATTGCCCGACCAGCCTTTGAATCGGGTATGCTCATGTTAGAGGATGCTGAAGAAATCCAGGACGCATTCCAAACCGCAGAAACAGACTGGAAAGAAAAGCAGGCTACGCTTCAGGATTACGACCGTTTAGTAAAAAACCTAAAAAGAAATCAAAGCCAGCTGGATAATCTATTACAGGGAAGCATCCGGCAAAATATCCTGGAAGACATTGTAAACATTTTCCCAGAATTCAAATCAGATAACGTATCGCAAGAGAGCCAACTCGTTTACCTGAAATCCAGGTTTGAAAAATCAACTTCAAAGGATGCATGGGTATTGGAGCAGATCGACAATAATAAGCATAAACTTAAGTTGCTGGACATCAATAAACAACAGGAGTCGTATCAGCAACAGCAGCAGGCATGCGAAGATGCATTTAAGGAAGCCCGTTTTATCCTTGCTCAAGAACCGGACATTAGCCTTTATCAGGATATCTATCTGGATGAACCCAAAGAGGAAGAAAAAAATTATGCTGTGAGCAAAAGCGTTTACGAAAATAAATTTGATGAAACCGTAGCCGCCCATGCCCCAAGCGAAAGCTACCGCTTCAACATGGTCAAAAACTACCTTGAACTCTGTACAGCTGTTTTGCCCGACGCTTTCTTAGAGGGTAACATTGATAAAGATACCTCGATTGATGTCATCTGGGATTACCTTTCCAAAATCAATGACAAAAACAAAAGCTTAAACAACCGAAAACTCCTTAAAATTCGCGACATATTAGATGAGGTAGCGGATGAGGTGAGTAAGAGGGAAGATACCGTCCGCCAAATTCATAACTTTCTGGACAACGGTGCGCGGGAAATTACCGGTGGCCACCGCGCATATTTAAAACCCAATTACCAAAACTGTTATCCCAAAGGCTGGATAAACGATTACATAGAAAAGCTAAGCCAGGAAAATACCCTTTTTGCCACCGGACAGACACTAGCCGAACTTCTTAATGATAGCGTGAGCCTTGAAGAAAAAATGATCAATGCCTTTCATGCTTTTGGCGGGCATAAGGGCACTAAGCCCAAAGTGGAAGACTTGCTTAATCCCAATTCCTATTTCGATCTGATTTTCAAAATGGAGTCCCAATCCTCGGGGAAAACCAATATCGGAAGTACCGGGCAGGTGTATGCTGCTATCGCCTTACTTTGCATTGCCAGACTATCTCTGGTGAATAAAAGTTCTTTCACTAAAAACCCACCACCAGGAATACGCTTTATGCCGATAGATGAGGTGGAAGGCCTGGGCAGTAATTTTGACTTGCTATACGATATTGCAAGGGACTTTGATTACCAGATCATCACCATGGGCATTAAACCCTTTGGTAAATTCATTGATGGAGAACAGTATATCTATATGCTCAGTAATAATAAAGACGCTACCGAGGATGTTAACTTCCAGCCTTACGCCATTTTTTGTGATGCAGACCAAAATTTTTAACCCAAAACAAATTACAGTGAACCTACTTCAGATCGCTATCAACTGGCCGCAACTAAAAGCCCTTCAACAAATTTACCAGACAGGCCAGACCAAATCCAAGCTGTTCACCAATCCCTATATCAACCACCTAAGAAAAGACAAAAGAGTGCTACGTTATAAATCTGCAAACAGAAACATCATTGAGGGCACAGCACTGTTCAAGAGTTTTTATGAGCAGCACTTTTTAGCACCTTACCAGCGCTACCTTTCTTTTTTCGAGCAGACCCAAAGCCCTTCGGATGGTAGGAGGCCCTACCGGATTTATGATCTGGAGACTTTAATCTACATCCAAAAAAACAGCCTTGAACTCAGCGAAAACCTTACCACGGAGCGGACCTTTTCGAGCCAGCTCTTCAACAGCTCAAAATATTTGGAAAATAACGCCAGCGTTAAAAATGCCGTGCTAAATATCCTACAAATTGAACGGTTTCCAAAAAGTGATCCCMAAAACCACATCTGGCGGTTAAGTGTAGATTGTCCAAACCCTGTTTGCATCCTGCTCTGCGAAAACCTGGATAACCTTAAGTGCCCCGATATTGCTTTGGAGCTTGGGGTGGAACTTTGGTACGTCGGCGGAAACAATACTGGAATTCTAAATAATCTCTCGGTTGACAAACTCAAATTGCCCATATACTATCACTGTGATTGGGATTATGATGGATTGAGGATATACGGCAACGTTCACCAGATTATGAGTACAAAAGGCAAGGCCATCGGGCTCCTCGAGCCTGCAGATCCCTCCAAACGCCTACCTGTAGATTCCCCATATCACTATAGCCAATGGAAAAAGGATAAAATTTTCTCAGGGCTAAACCAGCAGCTATACACTATAAGCCAACAGGAACTAATTAGCGGGCTTATCAGCGAAAACCAGTGGATTGAAGAAGAGGGGCAAGACTTCGAACAATTATTAAGGTTTAATAGCTGTTTGCCCAGCTAAAAAAGGCCATCGGAAGTTTTTAACGATAAAACCTAACTAAGGCATTTGACTTTGCTGATCGCGATGCGACTACGCATCCTTGGCGATTTCGTTCATCGCAGCTATTTTTTTCTTGTTTATTTATCTCTTTAATGCCATAAAGGTGTTGTTTTTGTGCCCTATCGTGTTACCAATTGGGGTATCGCTGTACTGGTAGGTGAAAATGGTCTTGAGTTATTTCGTAGCTGTGAGGTAGATAGGGCGAATCTAAATGTTTATCACACAATTGATATGAGATGTTTTAGGATTACAAGCTTTAACCCAGCTATTGCTTTTCTACCAGGCCATTAAGATATGTGTCTAAAAGTAGCTGTTGATCCTTGGCAGATTTACCCTCAAAATTTTTCGCGAGTTTTGCCTGTAAATCCGGATCTTTTGTCAGGGTCTTCAACTTATCTTGAAGATTTGCTTTGGGTTTTAATCCCGTCAACAGGGCAATTTCGTCTTTCTGCGAAATAAACGGTTCATACAGCTTATTATAGCCCCGCCCAACAGCGCCCTGAAACATGATGAGTTCTGGATTCATCTCTTTTTTGGTGCCACTTTTTAAAGTGTGTGTAGTGGCAATACCAGGATAAGGGTCAATATAAAATATTTCTTTTATACCCAGTTGAAATGCTTTTTTGGAACACAACTCACATGGGCTTGCAGTGGTAAATAGTTTGCCACCCTTAATACCAACACCTCCAAATTTGGTTATCTGCATCATTGCATTTTCCTCCGCATGCAGTGACCGGGTGTGCACCTGATTTTTTTCGCCTTCAAAGGCATTATGAAAATCCCTAAAGCAGAAGTTGCAAATTCGTCCATCTAGGTTTTCAATCTCTGCATTAGTAAACTCCTTAGTCGCTTTTTCCTTGAAGGTTATTTTATCATCATAATTATTCCCCGATCTCTCATAATCAGAAAACATAAATGAATTTTCACCACGGACTAAATGCCCCAAGTCCCGAAGCCCACATGGTACCTGATGCTCCGGCACATCGTTCCATCCAATGGCTTTTATCGAATATTGCTCATCGGTAACTACCGCACCGACCTGTCTTGAAATGCACCCGGAGTTTGACTTTGCGTTGTAGGCCACCTGCATGAAATGTTCATTCGTCGACGGAGTAATCAGTCCAGGCTTTTTTATTAGCGCAACGAGCTTGATGATCTGGTCGGTATAGGGTACATATTTTTTGTCAACCTCTTTGGTTTCTCCTTCTATGAAAATATGATAATCGCACTTCTGAATGCAATGTTCAATATCAGGACTATAAAATTTCCCCGCCTTAAAATCATTGGTTTTGAATTCTGCATCATCAAGATATGTAAGCGCGAGGTTATCCTTCTTCTCATCATGCCCATACTTCCTGTTGGCAGACGCAATACTTTTTTTTCTTTCTTCTTCTGTTTTATTAGTGGCAACCATGTAGAAAGCTGAGAATTT
>NZ_JBFTRT010000335.1:0-6267 GCF_056399685.1 Pedobacter sp. 01N416 | reverse complement strand
ATAAAGGGGCTGGTGGTATCGCGTTTTACTTCAAAAAAAGCTTCTCCATCAAGCTGTATATTTCTTAAACGGCCCTTCACAAAATGTGATGGCCAGGTAAGCTTACTTCCGGCACCGAGGTATACAATAGAACTATCAGGTAAAATCAATCTTACTTTCTCGCCTTTTTGGGTGGTTTTACTTAAAAAGGCAATGGCTGTTTGTACAGGTTGTTGTGCTTTCTTATATGCATACCAGCCAAGCGATGCAGAAATGATGACTACAATTGCGGCGGCATATTTTAATAGTGGGAAGAGTGATCGGCTTTTTGGTTGGCGTTCCTCAACTTTATTCCATATCTGTGCAAGTCCTTGAACTGCGGCTAAAGAGTAATCGATTTCGTCCGTTTGTTTTGTCCAGGCTTTTTCCATTACATGGTGAAATTCACAATCGGCGTTTGCCGGGTCGGCCAGGTACTCCATCAGGATTTTTTCTTGCTCCGGATTGGTTTTACCTGCTAAGTAATGTTCAAATAGTATTTTAWTGTTTTCTTTCACTTTAATGTTTGTAAGCTTTTATGCTGCGCGCTACTGTATATATGCACGAAACCTTTGATACAGCTATGTAGAAAAATATTTTTTTAGAATAAATTGTAAAGTGTTGTTTAATAGGTAATTAATTTTTGTGATCGGAGGTGGATAGATCCTGAAACAAGTTCAGGAGGACGACCGCTTGGGCTGCACTAGAAAAACCTTAATGTCCTTAACTTTTTAATGATGAAATGATGGATGATGTAAAAGGGAATATGGGTTGGGAGGATTAATAACCAATGATCAATAGCAGCCGGCTAAAAGTTAATGATAAAAGCAATAAAGATCCTGACCACGAAGTAGCTATTAGGTCTAAAAATCAATAAGAACAGCTAATAAAACAAGTTCAGGAGGACGCGCCGCTTGGGTTGCGCTGGATAAGCCTTAATGGCCTTAATTTCTTAATGATGGAAAATGGATGAGGAGAGGGCGCTTATCTTAACGCTCCACGCTAACCGCTTAACAAAAAAACACCAATAGAAAAAATAATATCGTTTCTGGAGAATAAGTGCTAAAATATTTCCGCATTATACCCAGTGATTTTTTGAGGTGATTGTTTACCGTGTTTTTGGAGATGCCCATCAACTGCGATATTTCCTCATGCGTATGGTGATCATTTCTACTCATCAGGTATATTTTTTTTACCTGTGGAGAAAGACTTTCTATTGCTTCCTGTGCAATCTGTTTAGTTTCTTTGGCATTAAGTTCGTCTTCTATGGTATTAAAAGACTGCTCATGCTTAAGGTTTTCGCTACTGTAAGCTTTTTCTCTGGCTTTTTTACGAAGTGTAGCGAGGAAATTGTTGCGGATAAGCGTATAAAGAAAAGCATCAAAATTCTTTTGCGGGTCGATCTTCGATCTGTGTTCCCAAAGCCTTACAAAAACATCCTGAGTAAGTTCTTCAGCTTCTTCCTTGTCTCGTGTAAAATGGTAGGCATAACCATATATTTTTTTGCGGTACTGATGGTAAATTTCATTAAATGCAACTGAATTGCCAGTTTTTACTGCATTCAGGAGTTTTGCGTTTTTAAAATCTTCCAACTGTTCCATAAGTAGCGGTTATGGGAGGCAAGTTAGTGGTCGCGTTTAAAGTTAATGTTAACACAATGAAAACCTTTTCTATCACTTTAATCGGTGCGTAGTTACGATACTCTGTTGGGCAGATTCTGCCCTCGAATCCATTAAAATACGATCAGCCCGGAAGTGCTCGGAAACCGCATTATTTATAACAAGTGAAGTTTTGATGGCTTTGCCTGTTATCGCAGCGATAGCTGCTTTTACCATCGGATCTGCAGGATCACCCAGTTGAAGCAAGGGCAAAATACTCATTTCATTGATTGCGATATCGGGGTTGATTCCAGCACTATATCCACCGCTGCCCTGTGCATTAAAAAGTTTATAAACAATCGGGTGCATTTCCCATTTCACCTGTTTAGGGCTTCGGGCATCAAATATCCTAAATGATGCTTCATCTTTTCCCCTTGTTTTTTCGCCGATTAGCACCACCTGAATAAAAGGTTTAAGGTTATTGATCATGACTTCTGAGGCAGATGCCGTGGCAGCTGTTGATAAAATATAAACCCGACTTAGGCCAAGGTTTTGTTGTAAGAGGGTATTGAAATTTACGGTACCATCGAAAGTAGCTGCAGTACCAATAGATTCTGTTTTGGCTCCGCCATTTTTATTGCCCCTGTAGGTAATGAAAGGTTTATCGAACGATACATTTTTAGCAATCATGGCACATATGCCTGCTGCTTCTGCTACCTGACCACCAGCGTTATAACGGAGATCGAGGATAAGCTCAGATATGCCTTCGGCTTTAAAATTACTAAAAACAGGAGTGAGTGAGCTAGCCAAACCGCCATTAAAATCCAGAAAATAGAGGTAGCCAATTTTTTTTCCGTCGCTTTCTATAACCTTGCTAATCTCCCGTTGGTCGAGTATTATACCTTTACTTAAGTCAACACTGCGTGTATCTGTCCAGGTATTGTTATTCAATTCGGCTAAACCTAAAGAAAAACGGTCGCTGTTTAAGATTTCGGTTTGCAAAGCCTGTGCATTCGTAGCGGTTAAGGTTTTGCCATTAATTTTACTGATGTAATCTCCACGTTTCAAACCAGCCCTCGAAGCCGGAGAATCCTTTAACACAACTTTAATGATCCCGATAACTTTTGCGCTGTTTTGGTCGCTTACCGTTGCATAATCAAAACCAAAATTTCTATTGCTGGGGGTTGTGGTGGTGGGGTCGTTAGGGACATTGATATAGGAGAAGCGATCGGATGAATTGCGGATGGAATTAAAAAAATCTTTTGGTGATAAACTGATATTAGGATCGCCCGGCAATTGCTCATTCCAATAATAGTAGCGTTTAAGGCTATCGAGTATCCAAGTGTTAATGCTCTCGTTGCTTCCAATTGGGTAATCGGGGTTTTTATTGCCCTTTTTGCATGAAGGCAGAATGGCTAAAAATAGAATGACAAGATAAATGCTGTAATAAGTTGCTCTTTTTAAGTGTGTTGTGGGGTTTGTCATCGCCTTTCCTAATTTTAGGAACAAACTTAAAGCTACTATTGTTAACTCGAGATTAATTTTCAAAGTCACTTTATCTATCGAATATAGCCTTAAAAGAAAAGGTTTCCTTCGTTAACTTATTATTATAAGATCGATTAACCTTAACATAACAATAATTAAATATTAGCTTTTTATAATGTTAACTTTGCGCTGTGAATTTTCCGCTCTATATCTATTACGAACTGCTGATCCGTTTATCTGAAATTGAATCCGAAATTGGTCATTATGTATCCTCAACCACAAATGAAGAAGTTTGTATACTACGTACCACAAACGGTACCGTAAAAGTTCCAGTTAACTTTTTAAAGCGACAGTTCGAAGATCCAAACCTGATCAATAAAGACGAATTAGTAGCATTAGGTAAAGATTTTAAGCCTAGCTACGAGTAATCCGGCACGCGGTCAAATAGATCGCTTCTAACTATAAATTCGCCATTGGTTTACATCCGGTTTATTAATAAATACTTAACATGTAATTAATCAAAAAATAAACTCGGAACTCTAGTTTTGCTGAAAATAGAATCATCCATTTTTTATGGAATATCCCTTACTTTCAGATCGGCAATTACTAGAAGAATGTTCGCGCGACAACCTGAAAGCGTTTAATATTTTATTTGACCGGTATTTTAACAAGCTTTTTAAATATGCGCTTAGTTATGTAAACGATGAATGTTTTGCAGAAGAAGCCATGATGGATTTGATGATGTGGCTATGGGATAAAAGGCATACACTCGAAGTACAGGGAGAGTTTAAACATTATATTTTTAGGGCGGCGAAAAACGCAACCATTAAAGCGATCAGAAAAAAGGCCATCGGAACAGCTTCAATAGAAAGTATAGAAAATCACATCTGCTTTACCAGTAACACCGCGGATTATGCAATTTTAGTGAGTGAACTGGAACAAAACTATCAGAATAAGCTTAATCTTTTAAGTCACAAGCGCAAAATTGTTTTCCAAATGAGCAGGGAAGAAGAGCTGAGCCATGCCGAAATTGCCAATAACCTCAATATTTCGATCAACACGGTAAAAAATCACCTCAAATTTTCATTGAACCATTTCCGTAAAAGTTTGCTGAGATATAGAGATGCCGCATTAATTATTAGCCTTCTACTGCTTTGGCATTAAGCTAATCCTTCCTTTTATTGCTTCAATTAATCTTTTTTTGAAATTAATTTCTTTGATTATCAGTTGTTTATGTGTTTTGTTGGAAATGCATTAGCCCCTTAACGCTTTTTTTGTCCCTTGTTAGTTGAGGGCGATTAATATGCGCCGAGCCAAACAAACATGCCCAAGTTGGTTGATCAATTACTTCTAGAAAAATTCCTTAAAGGTGAATGTTCTGCGCAAGAAGAGCAAATGGTGCGCTTATTCTTAAAACAGCCAGAGTCTGAAATCTTATTAAACGAAATCCTTTCCTCCAATCAGGCCAAAGATTGGGTGCTATTTGAAGCAGAGGATGTACCGCATATTAAACAACGATATTGGAACAGTTCAATCAACCAAAGAATTACGGCCAAACAAGAGGAGCAAGAATTAAAGGCAAAAAAGCGCTTCAATTTTAAATATGCAGCCATCTGGACCGCACTGATAATCACTACATTAAGTGTTTACCTGATCATGCATTTTAGTAAACCCGATCAACAGCTACTGGCTTTTATTGAGCGTAATAACCCAAATGGTCAACGGTCTAAAATAATTTTATCCGATAGCAGTGTCGTTTACCTTGGTGCCGGCAGTCGCTTAAGGTACCCGGAAACATTTTCGGCAGCTAAAAGAGAAATTACCCTATATGGAGAAGCTTTTTTTGAGGTAACAAAAAATCCAAAAAAACCTTTCATTATTCATACCGGAAAGGTTAGCACCCAGGTTCTTGGCACCTCTTTCAGAATAGCGGCATTTAACAATAAAGCCCTAACGGTAGAAGTAGCAACCGGAAAAGTAAGGGTAGACAGAATAAGCGGAAATAGGGTCGAATCATTGGCAATCCTTACACCTGGACAACGGGTGGTTTATTTCCGTGGCAAAGCCAATACCGAAGGTATCGACATTGCTGATGTTACTGGTTTTAAATCATCGCAGCTGGCCTTCCATAATTCGACCCTTTTAGAAATCTGTGAAACACTTGAGCGCTTCCATAGGGCGGGGAAGCAGTCTTTATCGCATTATAATCGCTTGCTTTTCGACGACAGAGCGATTAAATGAAGAAAAAAATCAACAATTATTCCGGTCTATAACCGGGCAAACTATTAATATACAAATTTATGCAAAAAGGATTACATCCTACAATTAAGTTTATGATGAGGTGTTCATTTATGCTTTTAATCGCACAGTTTACCTTTATCGGCGTGCTTTTGGCCGGGAGCGTTCACAGCCAGAACCTCGATCAGGTAATCAATATTAATTTAGATCATTCAACTGTTAAAGCAAGCTTGCTCAGCATTCAGGAAAAAAGTGGTGTTAAGTTTGTGCTGCCAGAGCGGTTGCTTAGTGGTGTGAAAACCAAAATTACGTTGGGCCAGCAAACTAAAACGGTAAAGTACCTGATCGAAAAAGTACTTGGCGAAACCAATCTCGAGTATAAATTAGTAGAGGGTTATGTGGTGATTGCTCAAAAACCTGTTCCTCAGCAACCAGGGAATATTTCTGGGCGTATTGTCGACGAAAAAGGTGGCCCACTACCTGGAGCTACTTTAAAAGTGCTCGAAACCGGACAAACCATTCAAACTGATCCTAACGGTAACTATACCCTTTCGTTAAAACCTGGCAACTATACCGTTGAAATTTCCTATATCTCTTTCCTAACGCAAAGAATGACAGGGGTAACGGTAAAAGAAGGTAAAACTACAGCCTTAAGTTTTTCCATGAAACCTGCAGATAATCAGCTTTCGGAAATTGTGGTGAGTTATGGAAAACAAAGGTTAAAAGATGTGACTGGATCTATAGCCACTATTGATGCTACTCAGCTTCAGGATATGCCTGTTGGTCAGTTCGCCCAGCAGCTTCAAGGAAAAATTGCTGGCGTACAGATAGCGCAAACCAGCGGGCAGCCTGGGCGTGGAATAGGGTTTATTATCCGCGGTGCGGCTTCATTTTATTCCAGTAACCAACCCTTATTCGTAATCGATGG
>NZ_JBFTRT010000334.1:0-7719 GCF_056399685.1 Pedobacter sp. 01N416 | reverse complement strand
AAGTAGTAGGTGGCGCTTTCCTGAAAATCGCCTTCTTCTTTTTTAACTTTTTCGAATAAAGGTTCTGCTTTGTCGTAGTCTTTAAGTTCGAAATAAGCGTAACCTTGTTTAAACTGGTATTCGTTTCTTTGTTTGCCCGAAAGCGTAGAAGGATCTGTTTTTTCGAACCATTCTAAAGCTTTTTTATAGTTTTTTTGGTTGAAATAAGTTTTTCCAACGTAGAAATAAGCCAGTTTGGTGTTCGGATTTAACGGATAATCGCGGATAAATGCCTGAAACAAACTTTCAGCATCGCTATTGGTTAACTCTAGTGCACAAACAGCAGCGTAAAATTTTGCATTCTCTTTCAGTAAAGATAATTCGGCATTACTCTCCGTTTGGGTAGAAGGTTTATAACGTTGCAGCTCAACAAGTTTAAACTGTTGTGCAGCTGCAGTGTATTTTTCTTTGTCTAATAATTCTAAGCCCGTTTGATAGTTTTTGTTGAGGTTTTGCACTGCGCTAACCTGAGCGTAGGTGCTAAAACTTCCTGCTAAAAGTAGCGGAATTAGTAAGTATTTTTTCTGCATTGGTTTCAAATATGGTTGGTACTAAATTAGAAATAGTATCAAAGCTTATCAACAGAAGTAATTAACATCTGTTAATAACACAAATTAACGATAGGATTTTTGGTTTGGTATTAAGGGATGAACGAATGTGGAAAAATGATAGGGTTCATTCGTCATTAGTACCGCCGCATCTGGTAGAGGTTCACTGGTTCATTTGTCAATAGTTCATTGGTGTTACCGCATCCGATAAGGGTTCATTGGTTCATTTGTCAATAGTTCATTGGTACCGCCGCATCCGTCATTGCTGAGGCGGCTTTTCAGCCAACAAAGCAATCTAGTAGAAGGGTTAACTGGTCAATCATATAAATTGGTTAATTGCCATAAGCTATTAGCAATGGACTATTTACTAATGCATTTCTAAAAAGACGATGGACTTAGTCCTTTCGGCAAGTTGCTAGATTATGGACTCTGCACTAATAAACCAATGACCAATGAACGATTGAACTAACCTATCCCTGGCTTGCCAGCAAGTACAGCACAGCCATTCTTATTGCCACTCCGTTTTCTACCTGTTCTAAAATGATCGATTGTTTACTGTCGGCCACATCGCTGGTAATCTCAACCCCTCTGTTTATAGGGCCAGGATGCATGACAATGATTTCTTTATCGAGATTGTCTAAGATCTGTTTGTTTAAACCGTACATCATGGCATATTCCCTTAATGATGGGAAATATTTAATGTCCTGGCGCTCCAATTGAATACGGAGCATGTTTGCTACATCGCACCAGTTCAGGGCTTTAATTAAATTATGCTCAACTTTTACTCCAAGTTGGYGGATGTGTTTGGGGATTAAAGTTGTTGGTCCGCAAACCATTACCTCGGCACCTAAACGCTGCAGGCAAAGGATGTTCGAAATGGCTACACGTGAGTGTAAGATATCGCCCACAATTACCACTTTTTTGCCCTTTAATGCCTAAAAGATGTCGGGTTGATAGTTTTTCTGCTGCCATTTTTATTTAGTATTTTCGGATATTAAAATCACTTTATCTTCACTTCCTTCGCTCGCCCAGGTTACTTTTACCTGTTGCGAGTTTAAGCTATCTACCTGATGCCCAATATAATCGGGCTCGATAGGTAAATGCCTGCTAAACCTACGGTCTATTAAAACCAAAAGTTCAACTTTCTCTGGGCGGCCATAGGCAAGTAGAGCGTCAAGCGCTGCTCTAATGGTTCTACCGGTCCAAAGTACATCATCAATTAAGATTACTTTTTTGCCTTCGATAATAAAATCGATCGAGTTACTGCTTGCGGTAACCAGTCCGTCTTTACGGCGGAAATCATCTCTAAAGAAAGTAATATCAAGGTTGCCCTTTAAAATTTTCTTGTTTTTTAGAATCTGTTGAAGATACTGATGAATGCGATCTGCCAAAAAAATACCCCTTGGCTGGATACCAATTAAAACGGTATTTGCGAAATCGTCGTGGTTTTCAATTAATTGATGGCAGAGCCTCTTAATTGTAATCTGAATTTTTTGTCCGTCAAGAAGTGTTTTCTTTTGCATTGAAGAAGGATTGGGCAAATATATAAAAATGTTTTAAGGTAAGAAAGTTGAAGATCGATTGTTTTATTTTTTGATAGTTAAATTGTTCTGTTACAACATTTAAAAATCGGTTTTTCTTTTTGTAATGTTTTTTGGAAAGCAATAGCTGTTTTTCATCTTGATGTTGGTCCGGCTGTACACTGTAGTCCCGATTTTCAATCGTGAGCTGTCGTTTCCATCCGGTTTAGCGGGCCAGTTTCTGCAATTATTCGGGGGCAAAAACCAACGTATTATATTCATCCAATATTTCTGCCTCCACTTATCAATTAATGTTTATTAGACATTCCTCAGATATTTATTGGATTAAAAAGCTTTATTTTTATAGCATATGATTCAGCAACCAATAATCTTTTTCGATGGTGTTTGTAATCTTTGCAATGCATCGGTTCAGTTTGTTATTGCGCATGATAAAAAAGATCAGTTTAGATTTACTGCGCTACAAGGTGATTACGCCAAAGAAATTCTACCGCAATTTAACGCTGATTTAGGAAAGTTGAATACCATTTTATTGCTGGAGGATGGAAAACTCTATACTAAATCTTCAGCGGCATTGCGTGTAGCCCGAAAACTCAATGGATTAATTCCGTTGCTTTATGCATTTATCATTGTTCCCAAATTTATCCGCGATTGGGTTTATGATATTATTGCCAAAAACCGTTACAGATGGTGGGGCAGGCAGGAGAGTTGTTGGGTACCAACACCCGATTTGAAAAGTAAGTTTATAGCTTAATTTTGTTGACCACTTTTCTTTCTGCCCGGCGACCAAAGCCAAAGTGTTAAAATAAGCAACGGTATAGTAATACTTAAGGCAATTACAATCAGTATTGGCCTTTGTCCAACAATATCCTGACCAGTAGATGTGAATATCCTGATAGTTTCTTTAAGTGCTCCGAGTGTTATTATTGTACAAATAATGGCAAGAATTTTCCTCATATTTTGATTTTGAAACAAAGATTGCATTTTATTTTTATAATAGACCAACGTCTAAAGACGCTTCTCTAAAAAAGCATTAATTTTCCAAGTACCTTTTAGCATAAGTAATCCGCATTAAATCGTAGCGTTTAAACTGTGTTTTTAGCCTTTTTTGAAAATCTGGATAATTCCGTTTTTCTTTCGGACTCCACAAAACTTCGCTCAAGGCATCTAATCGGGGAAAGATTAAATATTGCACTTTTGCCGGATTGGTAATGTACTCACTCCATAAACAGCCCTGTGCGCCCCAAATGTATTTAGCCTGCTCAGCACTTAATTCAGCCGGTACGGGTTCATAATTATAAACATCAATTAAGGGCGAAAACTTATTTGCAGCCAAGCTATCTTCTTTTACAAATTGACCATGATTGAAATACATCTTGTCTTCAGGTGTCATAATGGCCTTGTGGTTTTGTTTTGCCGCATCTATACCACCTTTTTCACCTTGCCAGCTCATTACAACTGCATTAGGGGCTAAACCGCCCTGTAAGATTTCGTTCCAACCGATAATGGTTTTACCTTTGCTATTTACAAATTTTTCCATCCTGCGGATGAAATAACTCTGTAGCTCACTTTCATTTTTCAGACCATTAGCCTTCATAATCTCTTGCGAAACAGCAGATCGTTTCCACCATACTTTCGAGGCTTCATCGCTACCAATGTGGATGTATTGCGAGGGAAACAAAGCCATTACCTCAGTTAATACATTTTCCAGAAATTTAAAAGTCGTATCAGAAGCCTGAAGTACATTGTTGTATTTATTCATCATTCCCCATGTTTGGGCAACTTCGTATTTTTTGCCCGGCTCCGTGCCTAATTCTGGGTATGCAGCCAATAAGGCCATGCTATGGGCAGGCATTTCAATTTCAGGAATAATGGTAATGTAACGTTTGGCCGCATAATCAACCACATCTTTAATCTGTTCTTGGGTATAATAACCGCCGTGACGAATACCATCGGTTTTAATAACGGCATCTTTTGGCGTAATTTTTACGTCTGTCGGCAATACCTGATATTTTATGTGCTCGTTTCCTTGTCCAGGCCATAAGCCAATAATGCTACCATTTCTCCATGCTCCAATTTCCGTAAGCTTGGGATATTTTTTGATCTCTATTCTCCAGCCATGGTCATCAGTTAAATGCCAATGGAAATAATTCATTTTATGAAGCGCTAGATAATCGATGTACTGTTTTATAAAGGCTACGTCAAAAAAATGGCGACTTACATCCAGATGCATGCCACGATAATCGAAGCGGGGATAATCTATAATAGAAACAGCCGGGATTTGTAATGATTGTGATTTTGCCTCAGGTATCAACTGAATTAATGTTTGAATACCGTAAAAAAGTCCATTTTCTGAAGATGCATAAATTATTGTTTGATAGTTGTTGCTTATAAGCTCGTATTCGTTTAAGTTTTTTAATAACCGACTAATTATTTCTAGTTTGATTACGTTTTTTTTGTTTGTTGAATTAGGGTTAATTCGAAGCTTTATATTATAATATTGTTGAATATAATTTTGCAGAAATAAAGCTGAATTTGATAAAGAATCATTTGAAATAATTTCTGTGTGTTGATCAATGATAAATTTTTCCGTGTTTTTTCCTGTTTTAATACTTACAGGTTGTGGGATTATGTTTACTTCCTGTGCAGAAAGTTTAAACGAAATAATTGATAAAAACAAAAAGATAAATTTCTTCATTATAAGGGATTTTCCTTTTCAAAAGTAATAATTATAGACGGATGAAAGGGAAGGTTTGCTAGAACGAAAACTTATGTTACATAAACCCGATAGGATGAATGCCGTTTTTCACGGCAGAAAGTATAGCGGGGCAGGAGTTGCCGATAAACGCTAGCTTTCGTTTTCAAATTGTTATTTACCATGTAAGACATTTAAGAAAATATAAGCCTCTTTCTTTTTCTTAATTGCACTAATAAGATTGCTTCGGCTCGCTAATCCCAGCCTCGCAATGACGATTCATGGGAGGAAGTCCGTACGCTCTGTGTTTCCGTGGCAAAAAAATAATCAAAAAAATCCCGATAACTTTCGCTATCGGGATTAATATGATCAGTTAAAAAGAACTAGCCTTTTTTAGCTTTGCTTTCTTCGCCTTCTAATTGCGATTTCAATTGAGCCAATACGTCTAAGTCTCCTAAAGTAGATTTCTCTACAGAATCTTTAACTTTTTTAACAGCAGTTACAGCAGCTTTAGCTTCTTTTTTCTTAGTTGCTCTTTCTTCTGCTACAGCTTCAGCTTTAACTTCTTCCCAAATACGGGCGTGAGATACTACGATACGTTTTGCTTCTTTGTTAAACTCGATGATTTTGAAGTCATTGGTTTCTTCAGCTTTAACTGATGTACCATCTTCTTTAACCATGTGTTTAGTTGGTACGAAACCTTCTACACCATATGGTAAAGCAATAACAGCACCTTTATCAGTTACTTTAACAACTGTACCTTGGTGAACCGAGTCTAAAGTGAAGATCGTTTCGAAAGTATCCCAAGGGTTTTCTTCCAATTGTTTGTGACCTAAACTTAATTTACGGTTATCAACATCAAGTTCTAAAACAACAACGTCTAATACATCACCAACTTTAGTGAATTCATTAGGGTGGTTTACTTTTTTAGACCAAGATAAATCAGAGATGTGGATTAAACCATCAATACCTTCTTCGATTTCAACAAAAACACCGAAGTTAGTCATGTTTTTAACAGTTGCTTGGTGCTTGCTTCCAACTGGGAATTTAGCAGCAACTTCTTGCCATGGATCGTTAGATAATTGTTTAATACCTAAGCTCATTTTGCGCTCGTCTCTGTCTAAAGTTAAAACTTCAGCTTCGATCTCATCACCAACTTTTAAGAATTCTTGTGGATTTCTTAAGTTTTGTGACCAGCTCATTTCAGAAACGTGGATTAAACCTTCAACACCTGGGATGATTTCTAAGAAAGCACCGTAATCTGCAACAGTTACGATTTTTCCTTTTACTTTAGAACCAACTTGGATGTCGGTGCTTAAGTTCTCCCAAGGGTGTGGAGTTAATTGTTTCAAGCCTAAAGCGATACGTTTTTTCTCATCATCGAAATCTAAAACAACCACGTTGATTTTTTCATCTAATGATAATACTTCTTTTGGATGCTCTATGCGGCCCCAAGAAATATCAGTAATGTGAAGTAAACCATCAACACCACCTAAATCGATGAACACACCGAAATCAGTAATGTTTTTAACAGTACCTTCCAATACCTGACCTTTTTCTAATTTAGAAACGATCTCTACTTTTTGGCTTTCTAAATCATCTTCAATTAACACTTTATGAGAAACGACTACGTTTTTAAACTCATGGTTAATTTTAACAACTTTGAATTCCATTGTTTTACCCACGTATACATCGTAATCGCGGATAGGTTTAATATCAATTTGAGATCCTGGTAAGAAAGCCTCAACGCCCATGATATCAACAATTAAACCACCTTTAGTACGGCTCTTAACGAAACCGTTGATGATTCTATCATTTTCAAGAGCCTCGTTAATTGCTTCCCATGATCTTTGGGTTTTTGCTCTTTTGCGAGAAAGGATCAATTGACCGTTAGCATCTTCTGGTGCTTCAACGAAAACGTCAACTGAATCGCCGATTTTAAGATCTGGTGTATCACGGAATTCAGAAGTAGAAACTAAACCGTCTGATTTGAAACCTACGTTTAATACTACATCTTTGTTGTTGATTGAAACAACGATACCGCTGATGATTTCACCTTTAGTGATCTGATTGAATGTTCCAGCATACATAGTGTAGCCAATGATGATTTGATCGATTCGATCGAAACTGAATCAGCTTCTGATTCAATAGTTTCTTTTTCAGTTAGGCGTCCGCCTTCTCCCTGAAGTTCAGCTGTTTTAGCTGCTAATTCTTTTTCTGCTACTTGTTTTTTAGCCATTAATTAATTATCTCCTTTTTTCCCTATTTAGGGACTGCAAAGGTAAAAATATTTTAATTAATAGAAAAGATTTTTTTAATAAATCTTGCTGATTTTTAGCTCTTTATAATTCCCCTCCCTTGGAGGGGTGCCTGAAAGGCGGGGTGGTTATTTCAGTTTACCACATGTTTTTCCAAAATGTAGCTGTTTTATTTTAGAGTTTAATCGCTTAGTTATGCCAATTATTTGAAAATGAGCGCTCCGTATTTCTTCGGGAGCAGCAGCCCTGCTATCGCTTATAGTCCTCACTACGCTGCGGGCTATTCCGCTCTATCAGGTTTAAAAACAAGGGTTGTGCACAAATACCTACCAAATGTTCCTACGGAACGAAACACAAATAACATCGGTTATTTGCTACCTGGCAAGCGTCCCGATGGGACGGCATGTAAAGTTGCCGGTTCGGCTTCAATTTGCAAATCGCCCAATTAGGCGGCGTATGGTTGTTTGTTAAAGACCAAGCGTCCCGTAGGGACGATTCATGGGTAGAAAAAAAATATTTTTTTCGTTCCGTAGGAACGTTTGATATGATTTTGGAAATTCTATTTCTTCGTAAAAGTTCCTCTTGTAAAACCTTCGCCAATTAATGTTTGATCATCTCTGATTAATAGCATTATGGTGTTC
>NZ_JBFTRT010000333.1:0-5530 GCF_056399685.1 Pedobacter sp. 01N416 | reverse complement strand
GTACTGGTGGTAGTTAATAATTCTGATTTATCTGTTGCCACCTATTATATCAGTTTGCTGTTATTTATCGGCTTTAGTCATAACCAGCAGATCAGAACGATTTTTGCCGCTTTTCTTGCCAGTATTTTACAAATGATAACGGTTCCTTTTAATGCCATAAAACATTTAAGTAAAATAAGCATAGGTAATTTTAACCTGAAACCTATTTTCAAATTAATTAAGTACATTTTTATTCCAGTTATTGCCGTAATCTTTTTTGCGTGTTTATATTCTGCAGCCAATAATGTTTTTGCCCACTATGCCGAAAGCGTATTAACTAACATCGGACTGTTTTTAGAAAATATACTCCATTTCTTTTTTAAAGATTTAAGTATCGAACGTATCATACATTTCTGCTTTGGATTAGCCTTAACAGGAGGTTTAATACTCGCATTTTTTGATAAAACTTTAGAAAAAGCAGAACTGACATGCAAGGAACAATTAGTAAGGATCAGAAGAACATCAGGTCAAAAAACGATTTGGTACCACATTGTAGAAACATTTAGCGGCAACCTCTTAACACGGAAAATGGCTTTAAAAACCGAATACATTGTAGGCATAATTTCGTTTATTGCCCTTAACCTCCTATTGTTGTTATTAAATGCCATCGATATTACCACGCTTTGGTTCGGTTATAAACCTTCAGGAAATTTCTCTGGAGAGCTACACCAGGGCACCAATACGCTAATCTTTAGTATTATAATGGCCATGGCGGTAATCCTTTACTTTTTTAGGGGAAATCTGAATTTTTATCGTAAAAGCAAAACATTAAGGGTGCTTGCCTTTACCTGGATGGTTCAAAATTTCATCCTGATCATCTCCGTATTTATCCGCGATGGTTATTATATCGAATTTCATGGTTTAACACATAAAAGAATCGGTGTTTTGGTCTTCGCCACACTTTGCATCATCGGTTTGGCAACGGTTTATTTTAAAGTAGCGAAACAGAAAACAATATTCTACCTTTTCAAAGTAAATGGTAACATCTGGTTTGCCCTTTTATTAACTTTTAGCATCATCAACTGGGATGTTTTAATTGTAAAATATAACCTCAACCATGTTGATGCCGTTGCTATTGATCCTTATTATCTAACCTCTTTATCAGAAAAGACGCTCCCATTCTTAGATAAAAACAGATCAAAAATCCATCCTTCAACCAATAATGATTCTGAAGTTGCCAAAGTAGATCGACCGGAAGAAGCGCTAATGAGAAAATTAGACGAGCGAATTGGTTATTTCAAAGAACGTTACGAAAAATCGGGCTGGTTATCGTGGAATTTACAGGATTGGAATACCGCGGAATATTTTGGGTTAAATAAATAAAATCATGTCAAAGAATCTGCTAGCGCTACTAATAATTTTTCTATCCATTTTGCAGGGTCCATTTATATATTATTATGGAGGGGGTTTTATGTCCTTTGTATTTATACTACCGTACCTTTTTATTGGACTTATTCTGTCATCATTTTTACTATACAGTATTATAGCGAAAAAAGGTATAGCCACAAAATTCCATATAACAGCATTAACTTTCGGCGTTTGCCTAGGTACTATTTCACTTTTTAGTGAAGACTATTTTGAAAAAATTGATTGGCATTTCAGAAAAGGACAGAGAAAGGAAATCATATCACGGATTAAAAGCGGCAGCATAATATATGATGCTAACAAATCAGTTCATCATCTGAACGAATTTAAGTATGCACTAATATCAAATGGAGGAAATGACATTTCAATATCCACAAATGAAAAAAATCAGGTAACGGTAGAGTTTTTCATTAACCGTGGCTTTTTAGATCATTATTCCGCATTTGTATATACAGATGCTCCGAATGAAATTAAGCGTTTAGAAAAAGAAATTCAATCTTCTTTTAAGGAAAATAATTTTAAAATCACAAAAAACTGGTACCGCTTAAATTATTGATAAACTAAATTATAATTAACCGCTCAACCCTTAGCTCCCTGATGCAAACCGCATCGGGGAAACTAAAAATTATTTAATTATCCATTTAAAACGTATATTAAAATATAAAAATCATGAAAAATCCAGAAACATTAAATTCAGGCAAACTAAGAATCATCATTATTTTAAGCATAATAGCATCAATATTAGCTATTCCTTTAATAGCCATGCAATTTACAAATGAGGTACAGTGGGACTTAAGGGATTTTGTTGCCGCTGGCATATTACTGCTTAGTACGGGTTTAGCCATTGAGCTTGTAATTAGAAACATGAAAACAGGCACCAGTAGGACCATAGTCCTAATTGTAATTTTAATTGCATTGTTTTTAATCTGGGCAGAAATGGCTGTTGGAATTTTTGGGTCGCCGATTGCAGGAAGTTAGCACATTTTTAAAACAAATGTATAATGCCATTTCCAAATACGACCTAATATCGGCGATCTTAAGCCAATAAACACTTTTATTGGCTATACTCCCCTTAAATCAAAATTAACGACAATGAAAAAAATAATCTCAATAACTTTATTAAGTTTTACCATACTAGCATCATCCTGCACTGAGGAAATTAAAACCATTTCTACGGAAACAAGTAACATTCAAACGAAAAGTCAGCCTAAAATACAATACGATTCTCCAATTATCATTGGTAAAACAGATATTCTGCTATACCCATTAAGATTAAATGATGGCGATTACGATAGTTATAAAAGAGACGTGAATTCCAATCATTGGAACCTCATCTTTCACAATGTTATTTCAGGTAAAAGCGAATTATTGACTAAAGAAAAAGTTATTATCAACTCCTTCAATATTGGTCATTCAGAACATAGTCCAAATAATCAAAATACTTTATCCGATCAGTTTATCTACTATAATATTACCGATTCTGACTATGATGGAAATAAAAAACTAACAGACAGAGATCCTAGTAAACTTTACCTCTCTAACCTGGAGGGAAAATCATTTATCCGGATATCTCCAAACAACTATGATGTAAGTAGTTGGAAAATAGACGATAAACATGATTTAATATTAATGGATCTGATAAAGGATACTAATGGAGATAAAGAATTTGATGATAAGGATGAGGTTGAATATTTTACATACAACTTAAAAACAGGGGCTTTAAAAACTGTCTTCGATAAGAACTTTAAAGATCAAATTAAAAATTTAGCAAAAAAAGTATTGTAKAATAGCTACATCTGCTTCTTTATTGAGGTTAAGGCCCTATAATCAGCTTGTGTACCACATCACTTTTCCCGATTAACACAAAACGTTCATTTTCTGAAAAAATCGGCAATTGCTATTTGTTTAAAGGGTTTGAAATTGTAGCTTTGGGCAAATTTTGTAGCAAATGAATATTCACGAATACYAGGGTAAACAAATATTAAAAAGTTTCGGTGTTAACGTTCAAGAAGGAATAGTTGCCGATACTCCTGAGCAAGCTGTTGAGGCTGCTAAGCAACTGAAAATAGATTACAATTCTGACTGGGTTGTAATTAAAGCGCAAATCCACGCTGGTGGTCGCGGTAAAGGTGGAGGTGTTAAATTAGCCAAAAACCTTGAAGAAGTTAAACAACGTGCAACCGACATTATTGGTATGCAATTGGTGACTCCTCAAACCGGCCCTGAAGGTAAATTAGTGAGTAAAATTTTAGTTGCTCAGGATGTTTATTATCCGGGTGCTTCTGAAACCAAAGAATTCTACATTTCTGTATTGTTAGACCGTGCAAAAGGCCGTAACATTATCATGTACAGCACCGAAGGTGGTATGGATATCGAAGAAGTTGCCGAGCACACTCCACACTTAATTTTCAAAGAAGAAATCGACCCTAAAGTTGGCTTACAAGGCTTCCAAGCCCGTAAAGTAGCTTTTAACTTAGGCGTTAGTGGTGCTGCACATAAAGAAATGGTTAAATTTGTAACCGCTTTATACAAAGCTTACGAAGCTACCGACTCTTCAATGTTCGAAATCAACCCGGTATTAAAAACTTCTGATGATAAAGTAATTGCAGTTGATGCTAAAGTGAATCTGGATGAAAACGCTTTATTCCGTCATCCTGATTATGCAGCAATGCGCGATGTTACGGAAGAAGATCCGATGGAAGTTGAAGCAAGTGCTTCTAACCTAAACTTCGTTAACCTTGATGGTAACGTAGGTTGTATGGTTAACGGTGCTGGTTTAGCTATGGCTACCATGGATATTATTAAATTGGCCGGTGGTGAGCCTGCTAACTTCTTAGACGTTGGCGGAACTGCCAATGCACAAACAGTTAAAGCTGCCTTCAACATCATTTTGAAAGATCCAAACGTTAAAGCAATTTTGATCAACATTTTCGGTGGTATTGTTCGTTGTGATCGTGTTGCTCAAGGTGTAATTGATGCTTATAAAGAAATCGGTAATATTCCGGTGCCAATTATCTGCCGTTTACAAGGTACAAATGCCGAAGAAGCTAAAAAATTAATTGATGAATCTGGCCTTCAGGTTTACTCAGCAATCGCTTTAAAAGAAGCTGCAGATTTAGTTACTAAAGTATTGGCTGAACAAGCATAGGCTTAAGCTAAAAGTCGAAAGACCAAAGCTTAAAGCAATACATATTTTAAAACCTTTCAGTGAAAACTGGAAGGTTTTTTCATTTCCGAACCTTCATTGCGAAGCCGATTTTTCTCGACTGTGGCAATCTCTAGATAAAGTTTCAATTATTATGAAAATCAAGGTCCTGTTCTCTTCGGCCCCGATAGCCCTGCTATCACTGCAATCTTTTTGCGATTGTCAGTCTGAGCGGAGTCGAAGACCCTGCAGCAAAAAGTATTTTCGTTATATCAGGTTTATTTAACTTGGGTCCGTCGTACTTCGGAAAAAAAACCAACGTTGAACTTCCTAAGTCTAGCTCCACGCTACCCTGTTAGACTTCGGAAGTTAATCTGTGCGGAATTCCAAAATATCACCAGGCTGGCAATCTAAAGCCTTACAAATCGCCTCTAACGTTTCCAAACGGACAGCCTTTGCTTTGCCTGTTTTGAGTATCGATAAATTAGACATTGTAATCCCCACCCGTTCACTTAATTCGGTTAACGACATTTTACGCCTGGCCAACATTACATCTAAATTTACAATTATGGGCATGAGTTTATATCGTTAAATCGTTTTCCAATTTGAGTTTTCTGGTATACACAATAAACTGATAGGTTGCAGATGCAAGTATAATCAGTCCCATAGGATAAAGATTAGAAAAACGATGTGTACGGTCGTGTTTAAATGCACCAAATGTAAGGTCGCCAACATACTTATCCATCAGTGTCGTCCCTACAATACTGGTCCCTAAAAACAGAAACATAATTATAACCAATAGCTGATAAACATTCTGCTCTTCCAATTTATAGATATTGATCAATTTAAACTTTATGGCGAATAAAATTGAGCAACCTAGCGCGAAGTAAAAAACAACACTTATACCGCCATCGTTGAACATTTGATTTTCTAATATCATTGAATCCATAAGGCTAGGTTTTATCTGTATTACCCCTATTT
>NZ_JBFTRT010000332.1:0-5537 GCF_056399685.1 Pedobacter sp. 01N416 | reverse complement strand
CCCAATAGCGGTAGCCCAAAATCGCCTTCTGAAAAGTAGTCAGCTTATTTGGATCTTTTTTATACAAACTTGGTAAAAGCGCCTTATTTATCTTCACCAAGATTTTAAACAGTTCTTTTTTCATAATTTGTCAATTGCTTTTACTGGTTGCAAAGTGGCTAAAATCCGATTGAAATTTTAAGAGCTGATTTTAGCAGTTTTATACCCCTGAAGTTTTTTGCTGAAGAAATAAAATCCACCTGCCATTACTAAAATCAAAAAGGCGATGATGTAGGTTGATAAACCTCCTTTATTCTTTTTCTCTAAATCTTCTTTGAGCTGCGCATTCTGATCCTGTAGTTTTTTAATGGTTTGCATATAACGTTCCAAGCGCTCCTGAGAATTATCCGCCACAGCGACTTTCTGCTGGTTCTGCAAATCTTTATAATCCATTAATACTTTCAGCTCTTTGAAAATATTGTTGTCGGTTAAAACTACCTGGCGAAGAATTTCATTGGAATTTTTAATATCACGTTTGGTTTGCCATCCGAATATTCCAGTTCGTTGATTTAAACTTTCATCATACTGACCAAACTTGGTACTTCTTTCTACAAGTAACGAATTTACTTTAGCACGCTGAGCAGTATAGGTAGTGGTATCTTGCTGTGCAAAGGCATGCAGGTTCAGCATTAAAAAAGAGAACAGATAAAAATATTTCTTCATGCGATATAAACGTGAAAAGGGTGAAAGTTGTTTTGGCTGGTTTATTGGTTCATTGGCCATTAGTTTATTGGTTAGCAAAGTGGTTATTCTGTTTCATCATTGCGAGCGCAAAAAAATAGTTTGCAATTAGTTTGTTTAGGCACCATGCCAAATGAACCATTGAGCCAATGAACTACTGAACTTTCTTAAGGATGAAACTCCACCCGTACAATATCACCTAAATGCAAACCTAATAAACCACTTGCTTTACCTTTATTAATCGCAATTTCCAAGTGGTTACTAATCCCGAACAGACAAAGCTTTTCACCTTCCTGTACTTCATTGTAATGCCAGCTCAATTGCGTAATGGTTTCGCTTTTTCTAAAGTATAAAGTAAAGTCCCTGTTCTTCTGTATTTTGGTAAAAAGATCTTTAGTAATGTTGGTGATTACATTGCAAAAAGTATCAATATATACCACACTACCACGGATCACATCTCGTTCTATCACAGGATGTAAAAGCATCTTCTGTTCAATTTCAGCTACAGGTAAACCGATGTCTTTCAGTTTGCCACCTTTGGCTAAATGCGTTGCTGCTTTAACAAAAATATCAACCAGGGGAAAGTGTAGATATTTCAAATCCTGCATAATGTTCAGCTCTACCACATCTTCCGGAACATCGTCAAAAAGAAGGGAGAAAATACCATTATCAGCCCCTACAAAAAAGTGATCACGGTGCTTTACAGCAATATATTTGGTGTTTTCACTGTATACAGAATCGATACCGATTAAGTGCACCGTATTCTTCGGAAAGTAAGGATAAGCGTTTTTCAGCACAAAGGCTGCGTACGAAATATTGAATGATGGAACCTCATGGGTAATATCAACTAAATTAACATTAGGCATAAGACTCAACAGACTACCTTTAAGGGCACTCTGGTAAAAATCTTTTGAACCTAAATCTGTTGTTAAAGTAATTATCCCCATTAAAAATTCATTATTATTGCTTATTCTTGTGTACGGACCTAAGCGTCTGCAAATATTCAAATTTTAATTAATATACCCCGATAACTTTTTAAAATACTACAGTTTGAACGAATTAAAATTAACTCTGGATACCGTAAATCCTGCTCACTTTTGGGGGCCGAATAACGAGAATTACGAAATGATTAAAGGTGCTTTCGCGAAGTTGAAACTGGTAGCGAGAGGTAGTGATGTTAAGGTTCTCGGTGATGAACAGGAACTTAAGGCTTTCGAGGATAAGTTTAACCAGCTTATTGCACACCTCGAGAAATATAGCTCACTCACCAATAACGACGTAGAATCTATACTAGGGGCAAAAGCAGCCGGTGTAGTAAAAAAAGATGTAGAACAACCTACCGGAGGCGGTGGAGAGGTAATTGTTTTTGGTACCAACGGCCTTTTAGTTAAGGCAAGAACCGCTAATCAGCGCAAAATGGTAAGCAGTATTGCTAAAAATGATATCCTATTTGCCATTGGCCCCGCTGGAACCGGAAAAACATATACCGCCGTTGCTTTGGCTGTTAGGGCATTAAAGAATAAAGAAATTAAACGGATTATTTTAACCCGTCCGGCGGTCGAAGCAGGGGAGAACCTTGGTTTCTTACCTGGCGATTTAAAAGAAAAAATCGATCCCTATTTACGTCCACTTTACGATGCATTGGATGATATGATTCCTGCAGAGAAATTGAAATTCTACATCGAAAACCGTACGATAGAAATTGCGCCACTGGCATTTATGCGCGGACGTACTCTAGATAACTGTTTCGTGATTTTAGATGAGGCGCAAAATGCCACCGATATGCAGTTGAAAATGTTTTTAACCCGTATGGGGCCAACAGCTAAATTTATTGTCACTGGCGATGTTACACAGATCGATTTGCCTAAAAAACAGATGTCGGGTTTATTTAACGGCTTAAGGATTTTAGAAGATATTAAAGGTATCGATATTATTTACTTAAGTGGTGAAGATGTGGTAAGACATAAACTAGTGAAAGATATCTTGAAAGCTTACGGCGATATTCAGTAAGTCGGAGGTCAGAAATCAGAAAAGTCCGAGGTCCGAAGTTTAAGTCTTGCAATAGGACTACTTCGGACTTTTGCTTTTTACAACTTTTATCGTCCGACTCCGGTCTTCGGACTTTCGGACTTTTTTCCTATTTTTATCCCCTCATGAAAGCACTAAAAGAAACTCATTTCAATTTCCCAAATCAAAGTAATTTTTACAAAGGTAAAGTTCGCGATGTATACACTATTGCCGACCAGTTTATGGTGATGGTGGTATCAGACCGTATTTCTGCTTTTGATGTAGTATTACCTGAAGCTATTCCATTTAAAGGACAGGTATTAAATCAAATTGCGGCTAAATTTTTAGCAGCTACCCAGGATATCGTTCCTAACTGGGTTTTAGATGTGCCAGATCCAATGGTTACGATTGGCCGTATCTGTGAGCCTTTTAAGGTTGAAATGGTAATTAGAGGTTACTTGGCCGGTCATGCATGGCGCGAATATAGCGCAGGAAAACGTTCGGTGTGTGGCGTTTCTCTGCCTGATGGATTAAAAGAAAACGATAAACTACCTCAGCCCATTATTACCCCAACCACAAAAGCTTCAGTAGGGCATGATGAAGACATTTCAAAAGAAGATATTTTAGCAAAAGGCATTGTTTCTATAACAGACTACGAAAAATTAGAAGAATATACTTACGCACTATATCAACGCGGAACTGAGATTGCTGCAAAAAGCGGATTGATTTTAGTGGATACGAAATACGAGTTCGGTACTGCTGATGGCGTAATTTATTTGATTGACGAAATACATACACCAGATTCTTCACGCTATTTTTATGCAGAAGGATATCAGGACCGCCAGAATAATAATGAGGCACAAAAGCAGCTTTCAAAAGAATTTGTGAGAAAATGGTTAATCGAAAATGGTTTTCAGGGGAAAGATGGTCAGGTTGTGCCAGAAATGACACCTGAAATTGTAAATTCAATTTCAGAACGTTACATCGAACTTTACGAACAAATTGTAGGAGAGACCTTTATAAAAGCTGATGCTGATGCAATTTCTAGCCGCATTGAAACCAATGTTTTAAAGGCTTTAGAAACACTTTAAATTCGAAAGAAATTTATACATTAGTAAAATAAAGATTAGAGAGATGAAATTTTCAGTAGATAAACACGATAAATATGTAACCTTAAAGTTAGAAGAGCCTAAGTTTACAAACGATAATGCTCCGGGGTTGAAATCAGAGTTCTATTTGCTCAACGCAGAGGGATTTCAAAATATAATTGTTGATTTAAGTCATGTTACCGAGTGTAGCGATGCGCAGGACTTAAGCTGCTTATTGGTTGGCGATAGGCTTTGCAAATCGGCAGGTGGGTTATTTATTGTAACCGGAATTAATGATGAATTGGCATCGATTATCGAATTATCAAACATATTCCAATCTGTAACGTTTGTTAATACAATAGACGAAGCAACTGATTTTATCTTCATGGATGAGTTGGAGAAAGAGTTTAGAGGCGCTAAATAACAAATATTTAAATAACATTCCGGCCTCGTAGTTTCTAAAAATCTACGAGGCTTTTTATATCTTATCATGATGAAATTTGAAGTTACAATTTTAGGAAGCAGTTCTGCAACTCCTGTATTTAACAGGAACCCATCGGCACAGCTTTTAAATTGTAATGAAAAATATTACCTCATCGATTGTGGTGAAGGCACACAACAACAATTGACCAAGTACAACCTTAAAGCCGCCCGCATCGATTATATCTTTATCAGCCACTTACATGGCGATCATTATTTCGGTTTAATAGGCTTGCTTTCCAGTTTGCATTTAAACGGCAGGATAAAACCCATGCAGATATTTGGCCCCAAGCCTTTATTGGAAATTTTAGAGATTCAGTTCAAATATTCTGATACTGTATTAAGATATCCAATTGAGTTTTTCCCGATTGAAGCCGATGAGTCCAGACAGATATTCGAGAATAGTGATTTAACAGTTAAAACTATTGTTTTAAATCACCGTATCCCTACAACGGGCTTTATTTTTCAGCAGAAGAAACGACAACGGAAACTCATTAAAGATAAGACTGATGAAGTGCCTATGGCGTATTATACAGCCTTAAAAAAGGGAATTGATGTAGAACTGCCAAATGGCGATATTTTACGCAGTGAAGATTATACAACCGAAGCAGATGCACCAAGATGTTACGCCTATTGCTCTGATACCTTATTTGATGAAAATTACTTTGCTACCATAAAAGATTGCGATACCTTATACCACGAAGCTACCTTTATGCACGATTTATTGGATAGGGCTAAAGAAACACATCACACAACCGCTTTACAGGCAGGAGAGGTAGCGAAAATCAATGGTGCAAAGAAATTACTCATCGGCCATTTTTCTTCGCGATATAAAACCTTACAAATGCTTTTAGAAGAAGCACAATCTGTTTTCGAAAATACGGAGTTGGCTATAGAGGGGAGAACTTTTCATCTTTAACCTGAGTCAGATCCTTCAATATCATTTTATGTTAATAAGGATTAAACAATGATGTAATATTGAGACGTCACCCTGAATTTATTTCAGGGTCTAGATGCTGAAATAAATTCAGCATGACGAACACTAAAACAAAAAAGCCTTACAGTTTTAAACTGTAAGGCTTTCGATTTTATAAAAATTAATTACTTGTCTTTTTTGTTGCCACCTCCAAATACCGAGAAGTGTACATAACGTTTAGGATTAGCTTTCAAATCGATCATTAATTCATCAAGATTTTTTGAAGCATTATTTAAATTCTGATACATTTTATCATCGTTTAACAA
>NZ_JBFTRT010000331.1:0-5538 GCF_056399685.1 Pedobacter sp. 01N416 | reverse complement strand
AGTCTGCTCCTTGTAAAAAGGGTTATTGCTCCAATTGAATTTGACAAAACAAAAGTATCTCTATCGCAATCAAAATCTGAGCTTGAAAGTACATCCTCCCAAATAATAAACAACTCTCTTCAGATTTCAAAGATTGATATTCAAATCAAACAGTTACAGCAGGGGGATAGCAAATCGAAAGTTGAATTACTGAATCAAATCATAAGCAATATTAATAACATTAAGGCTGATATAGCTAATTGGGAATATCTTAATTTGTTAAAGGCACCGATAAGTGGTGCAGTGTCCTTTCGAACAAATATTGTTAATAACCAGTTTGTTAACATTGGGGAAAAGTTAATGGTTTTAAATCCAGACAGTGGAAGCTTTGTTTGTACAGCTTACATACCTATGTTAGGGTTTGGTAGATTAGCCATCGGGCAGAAAGCCATTATTAAATTTGACAATTTTCCATATGCTGATTACGGATCCGTAAGTGGGCTGGTACAAACCATTTCCCCGGTCCCGGTAAACGATACTTACATGGTTGGTATTAATCTTAATAACGGTTTAAAAACGTCATATAGTAAGAATCTGAAATTTAACCAAGAAATGCAGGGCACGGTGGAAATAATAACTCGAGATCAACGGCTGATTGAAAGGGTGTTCAATAAATTTACTTCTCTTTTTGCAAATAACTAAATATGAATATTGCCAAAAATGTTTTAGTTAGAATAACTGGTATGGATTTCGGTTCCCTAGCCTTTCTGAACCTTCATGAAACTTTGCCATTATTATCCGCATATGAAGCAGAACTTGATAAAAATGAATTATTAAAAAATCAAGCGATAGATCTTATTTATAATTGCATACAAAAATCAGAAAACAGATCTATTCAAAATATTTTGTTGAAGCTAAAACGTGATGTTTACAACAATAGGGGTTATGACTGGGCTGTTGGTGAACTGAATAATTTGAATGAAATAACAGACCAACTAGATAAACTAAGAATATCTGATTTGGTTTTATCTGAACTAGCTAATTCCATTGAAAAATTGTTTCATGAAGAATATACTCAGATCAGGACAGAACTAAAAACACTGACACAGCACCCGTCTTTCCAGAATGGAATAATCCTTTCATCTGCTATTCTTGCTGAAAGTGTTAGGAAATACCTAACCCCAAAATCGAATAGAAAAAGAGACGCGCAAACAGAATTAGGGTTAACTTCATACATCAGTAGAATTGCCGCAAAGACATCACCATTCAGTTCTTTCACCAATCTCGGTCTAGCTGTTATAGACGAAGCAGAAAAGACACTGAGCTTCAAAACATACCCCGAAATAAAAAGTAAAGTTTCTTTAAATAACTACCTGCTGAAATCTATCATTGGAATTATCAAACTAAGCCCTTTTTTGCATAAAGATGTACCGGTAGTTTTGAATCAGACCATCAAATTAAATGATGGAAAAATAACATTTATCACCAATTCAAACAATTCTGAGGCTTTCCAAACAATTGAAAATAGTGATCTGCTCAAATTAATATTTGAAATTCTAAACAAGCAATCTCAAGTGACCATAAATGAGGTTATAGAAATTGTTCAACAAGAGTTTGAATTAGAGAACGGTAGTCTTTACGAATTTTTATTACAATTGATAAGTCTTGGGGTTCTCGAATATGATTTTCCTGTTTCTGGAGCGGATGAAAATTGGGTTAGTAAACTTTTGGCCGCCTTTAAAAATATTCCAGAAAATGAGAGTTTTTATGAGTTGCTGGCTTCCAGTTTTACACAAATTGAAAAATTCCGTAACGAATATGAGTACTCACAACCTTCGGCCAGGCAGGAAATATTAGGGAAACTCGATTTTGAAATCACAAATTTGTTCGAAAAATTACGGGAATCTTATATCATTGAAAAGGTGAAAATTGACCCGGATCTTGAGCCGGATGATTCTGAAAAAATAGCTGTCTTCCATCATCGTGATCCAATCGCTTTTAGTTTCAAGCCTGAAATGCTTATTTTTGAAGATACTTTAATCGATTCTGATATTAAAATTGGCAGACAGGCTGTGTCAGAAATCATTTCTAAAATTGATTTGTTCTTAAATAATTTTGAATTCCTAAACCCCAACAGAAGCGAACAGGAAATCATCAAAGAATTCTATAAACAAAACTATCTTGGATCTGCTACCGTACCCGTCGTTGATTTCTATATGGACTATCAAAAAAATAGAAAAAGCCTCCCAGAAATTAAAGGGCTATATTCTGAAGTATATCAGGCCTTCCAGAAAAAAGTTATTGATCTGATAGATAAAACAGAAAATCCGGACTCTTATATTATGCATTTTAAAACTGATGATTTTTTATCGGACTCATTTAAGAGTGGAACGGCTTCAAAAGGATCGTTTCTACAATTCTTTATCAACAGTAGCAATAAGTTGAGTTGTGTGATCAATGGAATTTTTACTGGACATAATAAATTATTTGGAAGATTTATCACTTTATTTGATAAGTCCGTTCAAGCCGATATTTTATCTTGGAGCCGTGAAGATTATGCTTCTGAAATACTTGCAGAAAATTGTGACTCAACATATTTCAATGCCAATATACATCCTCCATTGTTGAATTTCGAAATTGATATGCCAGGAAGCCAGAATACTTATAGCAAAAATAAGAGGATTATGGTTAAGAACTTGGCCGTAAAGTACGAAAGAGCAACAGATTCGGTTGAACTAGTTGATGAGAAGTCTGGCAAGAAAACAAATATTTTTGATCTGGGATTTCAGTCAATGAAAGCAAGATCCGGTCTATTTACATTTTTAAATAGGTTTGACAGTCCTTCAACTTTTCTTCCATTTTCGTATTTTAATTCAATTGTCAATAAAAGATTTACCCAAATTGTCGGTAAAGGTAGTGTGTTGCCAAGGATAGTACTGGATAACCAAATAGTAATACAACGGAAAACATGGATGGTTGACAAACATGAATTACCAAAAGTTGATGATTTGAGTACTTCAAAATCATTTGTTCAAGTCAACAGATGGAGAAATGCACTATCTGTTCCTGATCAAGTATTCTTTTATTTCAGTGCGCCTAAAGGAACTGTAGACGACGATAAGAAACCTCAGTACTTGGATTTTCGGTCTCCATTACTAATCAATTTGTTTATTAAAAAAGTCCAAAAGTCGGAAAAACAGTTAGTAATGCAGGAAATGCTTCCCGACGGTGAACAACTTTTCACCAGTGCCTCTAAAAAATTCGTGTCGGAATATCTGGTGCAATGGAGATAAGAAAGCTAGAGAAGCCCGTATGGCATTCTGTATACATTTATTATAATCATATTAATGATTATACAAACTGTTTGGTTGAGGTTATTAAGCCCCTTGTAGATCTGCTTACCGAAAGTAAAGTGCTTATAGGATATTTCTACATAAGATATTGGGAAGAAGGGCCACATATAAGATTTAGGACACGGTCATCATATGATTTAGGAATTTTGATTTCTAAATATTTAGAGGAACAGATTTCCATAAAAAAATATTTAGTAAGATTCAAAGCAGTTGAATATATTCCTGAAATAGCGCGTTATGGAGGAGAAAAAGCGATTTTGGTTGCTGAACAACAGTTTAACTTTTCTTCAACAACTGTTCTAGGCATATTAACAACCAATTTAACCTCTTGGGATTACAATTTGGCAATAGGCTTCGCCATTAAACTGCATGTGAACTTTGCGAAAGGAATAGGTTTGTCTACTGAGGCAGCAACAGCATTTTTTAGAACTATTTTTTATCAATGGCTTTCTTTGGCATCTGCTAAACTGAAAATTGATACACAGGAATTGATAAATGCGATAGACAGATCATTCCTGAAACAAAAAGCAAAAATATTAGCTTCTGTTAAAGAAATCTGGGAAGATAATAACCCTCACCAGTGGAGAGAGCAAAATTCAGAAGTATTAAATAAGCTTTTAGTTTTGCATGTATCAAATGATCTAATTTGCCCCCCTGATATCAATTCTCTTTTTTCAGATGATCAAACCAAATCACTTTGGGGGATATTTGATAGCTTCTGTCATATGACAAACAATAGATTAGGAATCCTAAACCAGGACGAATCGTACATATATTATGTTATTTATAGATCATTCAAAGGATTAAATGAAGAGCAAAATTAAGAAGGAATTAATTCGGGAGATTGAGGAGATTGCAATCTTTCTTCACAGTTCCTCGATAAAGGGTAAAAATGGGCGTTTCTGGCATAGATACAATGATTCTAATCGAATAGACGATTCCGAAAAAAACGAGTTTATATATGGAGGTAATGCTGGGATCTGTTTGTTTTTTATCGAGCTATATCAATTCGATGCAAAAAAAGAATATCTTGAGATTATTGAAGAATCGGTAAAATGGCTTTATAATCGGACTAAAAAAGAATCAACCACAAATTATGCCTTTCTTACCGGAAGAGTAGGAACCGCCTATGTCTTTGCGTTGTGCGGAAAACTTTTGAATAATGAAAAGTATACCAAACATAGTCTTGATATTTCTCGTGCAGCTATCTGCGATTTTAACAATCCAATAAAAAAACACGACTTTTTGGGTGGTTTAGCTGGAACGTTAATTGGGCTCATTCAAATTCATGATATCATTCCGGAATCTGATATTCTTGAAGGAATCAAAATGGGAGCTGTTAAACTAATTGAGGATCTGTCCATAAATAAAACGGGAATATTCTGGGGATGGAAACCGCACAGTATGGCGCCGTTATGTGGCTTATCACATGGCAATGCGGGCTACGGATTTGTTTTTCATGAATTAAGCAAGCTATTCAATGACGATAATCTTTTAGTAATCGCGTCCATCTGTTTTGATTATGAAAATAGGCATTTTAATAAAGAAATCAACAATTGGCCCGATTACAGGTTAAAAAAAGAAGTTGATGATAATTATAGATTTCCTTCCTTATCCGATAAAAAGGTAATCGATTGTGTGTCTTGGTGTCACGGTGCTCCAGGAATTGGTCTTTTGAGGCAATCTGTTTTAGGAAACGGAAGGGACGTGATAACGGATGAAAAACTTAAAATTAACAATGCCTTAAAGAAAACAGTTCTGCCAAAGGGTAATAGAATGGCTCGTCCTTCATTGGGACTGTGTCATGGAATTGCCGGGAATGCCTTTGTTTTTTTGAATCAGAGAAAAAAAAGGTATGGAAGGTATAAAATGGTTCCCGAAGAATTTGCACGGTACATTCTTTTATCTAAGTCAATAAATAAAGGTTACTATACTACATTTACGCATATAGACAAACGTGTAGACCCTAGCTTATTCCTTGGGCTTTCAGGTATCGGTTACTTCTTTATTTTTATGCTAAATGAAAAAGAATCTTCGATACTGTTACCTAAAATTAATCTCAAGAGCAATAAAACAGAGATTAATTTTATGGAAATTTTTCTCAAAGCTATTGCGAAAAATATGCACCCCGAAAATTTCGATAAAATTTCGGCTGAATCTTTCAATATTTTATCGAAAACTTTTTTTAATTTATTTAAAGAAGGGC
>NZ_JBFTRT010000330.1:0-5540 GCF_056399685.1 Pedobacter sp. 01N416 | reverse complement strand
CTATAAGGTCGGTCCAAATCCAAGAACCTGGTGGGCAGAATATAAAACATCTGTTAACAATGGAAAAACATGGTCTAAAGCACAGAAATTGCCTAAAGATTTTCTAGGGCCAATTAAAAACAAACCTATCCAATTACCAAATGGAACAATTCTATATCCCTCAAGTACAGAAAGTTTAGATGAAAAAACATGGGCCATCCATATTGAAAAATCAGATGCGGAAGGTGAAAACTGGAAAAAGATCACTATCAATTGTGATACTTTTGGTGTAATCCAACCTTCTATTTTAACCTATCCAAATGGGAGATTACAGTTATTATGCAGAAGCAGGCAGAATGTGATTGTAGAAAGCTGGTCGGAAAATAATGGCGAAACCTGGTCAAAACTTAAGGCTACTCAATTGCCTAATCCAAATTCTGGTAGCGATGCAATAACCCTGAAAGATAGTCGGCAATTACTGGTTTACAATCCACTAACAGCAGGTAAAAACTGGTGGGAAGGCAGATCAGTATTAAAACTGGCCATATCAACCGATGGCGAAAATTGGCAGGATATTTACACACTCGAAAGCCATAGCAAAGGCGAATACAGCTATCCGGCCATTATCCAGGATAGAAGCGGCAACATCCATTTGAGCTATACTGCCGAGCGGAAGAAAATCACTTACATGGAGATCAGGTTAGTCCGTAGTCCGTAGAATAGAAAGGGGTCCTGAAAGAAGGTTTAACCTGCAAAATATTTTTTAATTGGTTCTTGGCTCATAGCCGATAGTTAAATAGCTGTTTCATAACCTACTCAGTCCATTAACTATGGCCGTAAACTGGTTGTCAATTTGCTTTACTAATGAACCAATGGCCAATAAACTATTAAACGATAAACCATCATCCATTTTACATATTATCCCTATATTTTCCATCCTGAGCATCTTTTCTGTATCTTCGGTAAATTCAGTTTAGCATATGGCAAAGAAAAAATCGGCAAATATAAAATTAGTTCTGAATCAATTGGTTAGTGATGTTTTTGAAAAAAACAGTAATCAGCTGCTTAATTATAAGCAGGTTTCGGCCAAATTAAATTTGAACGATCAAGAATCAAGAGAAACCATTCTCGAGATCTTAAAAGAAGGGAAAAGTACTGGCATTTTCTTAGAACCAGAAAAAGGTAAATTTAAACTTAAAGAACTGCAGAACTTTATTATTGGTACGGTTGATATGACTGCCGATGGATCTGCATATATTGTTCCGGAAGATGAATTTGAGAAAGATGTTTTTGTAGCTCCACGAAAGCTCAAAAATGCGTTGCACGGTGATACCGTAAAAGCTTATGTTTTTGCGAAGAAAAGCGGCCGTAAAAATGATGGCGAAGTTGTCGAAATCATTAAAAGAGCAAAATCAGATTTTACAGGTGTAATCAAGATATCAGATCGTTTTGCATTTGTAATTGCTGATGATAAAAAAATGATGCACGATATTTTTGTGCCTTTAGCCGATACCCACGAAGCCAAAAACGGTCAGCGTGTATTGGTAACCCTCTCAGATTGGCCTGAAAGTGCAAAAAATCCAATCGGGATTGTTAAACATGTACTGGGTAACCAGGGCGAGAACAATACCGAAATGAATGCTATTTTGGCACAGTATGGTTTTCCTTTAGAATTCCCCCCTCAGGTAGAGCGCGAAGCCAATGCCATTCCTGAAGAAATTCCTGCAGCAGAAATTGCCAAAAGAAAAGATTTTAGAAAGGTATTAACCTTTACCATAGATCCGGCAGATGCGAAAGATTTCGATGATGCCATCTCTTATCAAAAACTTCCTAACGGAAACCACGAAATTGGTGTTCATATTGCCGATGTTTCACATTATGTAATCCAGGGAACCGATCTCGATAAAGAAGCGTACAGCCGTGCCACTTCAGTTTATTTGGTAGACCGTGTGATCCCGATGCTGCCAGAGCGTTTGAGTAATGGTGTATGTTCATTACGTCCACATGAAGATAAATTATGTTTTGCAGCCGTTTTCGAACTGGATGAGCAGGCCAATATTCAATCAGAATGGTATGGCAGAACAGTAATTCATTCTGACAGAAGATTTAGTTATGAAGAGGCTCAGGAAGTAATCGAAAACAAAGAAGGTGATTATGCAGCAGAAATCCTGAAACTGAACGAATTGGCTTATATCCTTCGCGATCGTAAATTCAAAAACGGGGCAATCAGTTTCGAAAGTACTGAAGTTAAATTCAAACTGGATGAATCTGGCAAACCAATTGGTGTTTATGTAAAAGAGCGTAAAGATGCGCATAAACTGATTGAAGATTACATGCTTTTGGCCAACCGTAAAGTTGCCGAGTTTATAGCCAAGAAAACTAAAGGAAAAGACAAACTGACCTTTGTTTATCGTGTGCACGATTCGCCAAATATGGAAACCCTGAATACTTTCGCAACCTTTGCTTCACGTTTCGGTTATAAAATCAATACCAAATCCGATAAAGAAATTGCCAAATCACTAAACAATTTAATGGCCGATGTAGAAGGCAAGAAAGAACAGAATATTCTAACTTCGCTGGCCATCAGATCAATGGCAAAAGCGATTTATTCTACTAAAAAAACCAGTCATTATGGTTTGGCTTTTGAATATTACACACACTTTACTTCCCCTATCCGCCGTTATCCGGATGTAATGGCGCACAGGCTTTTACAGACCTATTTAGATGGAGGTAAATCTGCTGATATGGAATTTTACGAAGTGGCCTCTGTACATTCTTCGGCAATGGAGAAAAGAGCTGCAGATGCTGAACGTGCTTCTATTAAATACAAACAGGCCGAATACTTAGAAAACAATATCGGCACGGAATATAAAGGCATTATTTCGGGTGTTACCGAATGGGGTATGTATGTTGAGATAGAAGAGAATAAATGTGAGGGCATGATCCGTTTAAGGGACATATCAGATGATTTTTATGTGCTTGATGAGAAAAACTACTGTATTGTAGGTCAACGCAAAAAGAAAAAATACCAGTTGGGAGATGAAGTGATGATCAGGGTGAAAAAAGTAGATCTTTCTAAACGTCAAATCGATTTCACCTTAATTCCAGATTAAAAATTTAAAATTGTGCCTTAAACACAGTGTTTACGCAATAATTACAATGCATACTACAGAAGAATTACAACAAATTTTAGATACCGCAATACAAAATTTAAAGTTTCCGGATCATCCTAAACAGCTTTACGATCCGATTACTTATATCATTAATCTGGGTGGGAAACGGGTAAGACCACTATTGGTTTTAATGGCGACAGAGTTGTTTGGTGGGGATGCAAACGAATCTATCCACGCCGCTATGGCCATTGAGATCTTTCATAATTTTACGCTTGTTCATGACGACATTATGGACAATGCACCACTCCGTAGAGGGAAAGCCACCGTACACGAAAAATGGAGCACCAATATTGCCATTTTAAGTGGCGATGTGATGATGGTGGAAGCTAATAAAAACCTTGCGAAGGTTAATCCGGCTTTTCTTGGCCCAGTACTAAACACTTTTAATGCAACCGCTCAAGGCGTTTGTGAAGGCCAGCAATTAGATATGGAATTTGAAGGCCGTGATGATGTGAGTATTGAAGAATACATCAACATGATCAGGTTAAAAACAGCAGTGCTTTTGGGTGGTGCCTTAAAGCTTGGAGCCATTATAGCGGGAGCTTCAGAAAAAGATGCAGACTTAATTTATCAGTTTGGCGAAAATATTGGCATTGCTTTTCAGCTACAGGATGATATTTTAGATGTTTATGCTGATCCTGAAAAATTCGGAAAACAGGTAGGTGGCGATATTATAGCCAACAAAAAAACCTTCCTGCTGTTAAAAGCTTTCGAACTTGCCGATGGAGAAACCAGGGCATCATTAGATACCTGGACAGGCTACAAAGAATTTAATGTGCAGGAGAAAGTAGATACTGTGCGCCAGGTATACGATACTTTGGATATTCAGGATATTGCTAGAGAAAGCATGAACAATTACCTCAACAAAGCTTTAGCTGTATTCGCGCAGATTAATGTAAGCGATGAGCGCAAAACGAATCTTTTAACGCTTACAGATCATTTAATGGCCAGGGAGTATTAATTAAAAAGAGTTGTCAACTTTTATAGCCAAACGGCCTGAAAGTTGACAACTCTATATTTCCTTTACTTGTCAGTCTGAGCCTCCCGATAAATCGGGACAGGTAGTCGAAGACCCTTTTATGTTTAAATCAAAAAGATTGTCCTTCGACAAGCTCAGGATGACATGTCTTTCATTTAAACACTCAAAATTTCTATATCTTAGGCCTTTACCAACTTATACTTGATCCAAAAATCAGAAGATTTGGCTGCAGATTCTCCGCTTTCTGGTGGTCGTTGACCTCCTCCGCCCATTCTTCCACCACCCATACCGCCACGGCCACCACCGCCCATACCCATTCCACCTCTACCGCCCGATCTGCCTTTACCACCGCTTGTACCTTCAGGTCTAGCTTCTCTTTTAAAACCAGATTTATTCGGCTCATTAATTTTGATATTGTACACCAATGGCTTTTTAAGGTCTAATCCTACCTGTAATTGTGCTAACGGAATGCTTAATTCATAAATAAGATCTCTGTTAGGATGAATACTCATTCCAGTTTCTATGCCGTCCTGGTTCATCGCTGGTAGCTCACCATCAGCAATATTTTTAAAGCCAGAAACTCGAATGCTTTTATTCATCGCTACGGGATCTTGTGTAGCTCCGTCTGGCGATAAAGGAGTATGTTCATGGTGCTCCTCTCCTTCTTTAGGCATGGGAGGTCTTTCCATTAAAGGAAAAGTTAATTTCATTCCATCTTTTTTCTTGCCTTCAGTATTGATGTTCAATGTAATTCCTCCTCTTAGTACGCTAAAAGTAGTTTGTGGATCTAACGATTCGATAATAATGTACAGGTTTTTGTCGTCGTTGGCCAGGGCAAAGGCCAGTTTGGTGGCATCATTGTATTGGTTAAGCGGTTCGTTCCACTCGTTCGATACGCCATCGGCCTTAAATGGTTTCACCATACGGATATTCTCTTCTACATCTTGTGCTTTAACCGAAAAGCCGACTAACATAATAGAAAAAACTGATAAGCTGAGTATTTTAAAATTCATCGCAAATAATTAAATAATGATATACGAATGTATCGCGATGAATTGTTAAATTTTGTTATTTAACAGGCTTTAACAATTAAGTCGGAGGGCCGAAGTCAAATTCTTTGTGAAATCAGTTTGGTATTTGGCTTTCAGCGTTAATTAAAGGATTTCACCTCAATATGTCACCATGAGGGTTAATTTATTGTATAAAAATCAATATTAATGACGTATATAATTGTTGTTTTTTACCCCACAGCTCATGCATTCCTCGGCTCACCGCCGCCGATAGGCTCTTTCTTTTTGGTGTCTAAAAGAAACAAAAAACACCGGCTGAAAATTTTTCTTTCTAAGGAAGTGGTTTGGCCTGGTCAGTGCTGCCCGAAAAATTTGTTAGGCCGGATTTAAGTAGAACGG
>NZ_JBFTRT010000329.1:0-5554 GCF_056399685.1 Pedobacter sp. 01N416 | reverse complement strand
TCGTAATTGGACTATCATCGCTATAGGTGATATACCTGCCACCGACATAATGGCACAGCCCTGAATAGGAATGACCTGTATCAATGACCACGGTATCCATATTATATAACAGATACTGTTCCATCAGGGAATTCATGAAAAAGGACTTACCAGTGCCAGATGGACCAAGAACGAATTTATTCCGGTTCGTGATCCTTCCAGAAGACATCGGCAGATCCGCAAGATCAATAGCGATTGGGATTCCACACCTATCAGTAAAACGGACGAGAAATCCTGATTGCTCATCTTTTGGGAGGCTTTCTTTTAGTAAAAGACATATAGCGGCTTCGGCAGTGGTCAGAAACCAGTCATACTTCCTGAGTTCAGCAGCATTGCCGGGTAGTGCCGTCCTGAATAATTCCAGCTGGTTGTAGGCATTCCTGCTAGGGATAATCCCGGTCCGGAACAGCGCGCTTTCAATATAGTTATAAGCCGTGTTGAGCAATGACTTTTCTGCACATACAATAATATTAAAATGTGCGTTTATCAGTAACCTGCCGTCCCTCGCCACTTCATCCAGTAATAAAGAAATATCCTCCACACACAGATTGTTTGCAGGATCGGGTATTCCACTATGCCGTTTCCGTTTAAGTTCCATCTGCCTGACCGTCATGGTCTGCGAAGGAATTTCGATAATCTGGTTATACAGAATGGAGGAACAGTCCGGTACTTTAAAAAGAAACGAAAGCATATCAGTAGGAAATCCCTTAAGACTTTCTTTGTCCGATAGCCTTACCGATGTTGGAAGCATGGCAGGAAGATCCACCTGATCGATATTGATCAACGGTATGGAACGGAAAGAGCGGGTTCCGACATTTACCTCGGTATCAGTGGGGTGATAATTGTCCAATGAAACGCTTTCCTCACCAAACTGCATGGACATAATCCTCATGATAAATAGGTTGATCTCTCTTTCCCTCAGTGCCCTTGGCTCCATTCCGTAATTGCCCAGCAGCCCAATAACCTTGACAACAGTTGTCTTAAACTCAGCAAGCGATTTCTTATCGTGCACAAAAAATGCCCCTTTTTTTACCTGCCTGGTAATGGTCAGTACCGTCTGGAGTTTTACATACGGTCTGCCCTCAAAATGTTTATTATAACTGTCCTGTAGATATTCATCTGCGACCTTATACTGGTATTCAGCCTTATAGATGATATCCTGCTTCTGAATGATATGACCTTCGCCAATAACCCTGGACAGATTAGCGAAAAGTTCATGAAAATTATCATAAGCTCCATGATCACCTCCAAACCTGAGCACGGGATTGGTAATATCGATCAGTACAGAAAATTCACCGTTCAGCCCATATAAAATATCCAGTTCTGCATCTATATCAATGCCCAGATAGGGTATCCTAAATTCTTTTTGTCTTACCATAAAGATTGATTTTTGAGAGACGGTTGGTCTGAAGATAGATCCMAAAAGAACGGGTCTTGTTGTGCAATCCCCTTTTTTGACACATCCCGATGTAAAAAAAGCCACCGATGATCAGCGAGATCATAATCACCGCTCCTACATACATATTGATGAGCGCCATGGTCAGCGCACCTGTAACCAACGAAAGCAACAGGATACCTACGCCCCAATAAATAAAACGGCCTTTAAAACCTTTATAGGTCAATGGTCGCTGTAGGCCTCTGTAAACTGGAAAAAACCCCTCCATAGCTATAGTCCAAAGAAAGCTTTAACGATAAGGGACGAGAGTACTAGAAAGAGACAGGAACCTCCCCAGCCCATCAGTTCCTTGTTGATATCCTGATCTCCGCTGTTCCATTTGGAATACACCCGGATACCACCAACGATGCCGACCAGTCCACCGATCACCAATGCAATATTGGTAGCCGGATCTACATAGGTCTTAAGCGTACTGGTAGCAGTATTCAGGCCGTTTACCCCGCTTTGTGCCATAATGTATCCATTAATTGTACACAGGTAAAAAAAAATGATAAACCTTAAATTTTTGATATTTTTCATTCGATTGGGATTTAAATAAATTGGTAAGAAATAAAAAAAACCACCTTCAGCGGTTAGAAATAGCGGCTCAGAGTCCGAAGACATGCACCAGCACGATATGGATGACGATGATAAATAGGGCAGAAAAAAACCAAGCTGGAATATCGGCACTTACATCTTTGCCCATCTGCATTTTATGGTACACATGGATTGCGCCAATAATGGAAATAAGTGCAGCCAATACAAGAGAYAGGTCTCTCATAGAGAAAAATGATTCCCTGATAAAGCTTCGAGCCTGCTGCATCTCCGAAATTCCAGGCTGGGCGTCAGCGGCAGTCCAGGTCAGCGAACAGATGACCATGAACATCAAACATCTTACTTTCATCGCTAGAACGAAACCGAGGAAGTGTACTCTATAGTTTCTGATCGGGCCAGGGCAAACAGTTCTTTGATGGAAACCCCTCCAGAAAATACGATCGGGGGCTCCTCCAGTTCCCCATCATCGAGAAAGTAATCAATCTCTTCATCTTCGATTTCTTTGAGCGAAACCTTTTCAGGCTCGGGAAGATCAATAACTACTGTGGTCTCATTTTCGTTTGCCGTATAGACCTGCTTTCTGATCCTTGAAAGATCGAAAGCGATAAGCCCTGAATAATAAAATGCGTAGATGCATAGCATCCAGGATAGGAATTGTATCCAGCTCATAGTTCAAAATTTTCTAATGATGTCTTAATAAACTTCTTAATTTCGGGATGCTGCTCAAAAAGCTGGTGCAGGGCAAAAGCAATTACCCGGTTCATATCCAGGCCCGAAGCCAGCTTTAGCCTATTGAGCAGCTGTACTGTTCTGTTGTTCAGTCTGGGATGGAGCATATGGGTGTTACCGGAACAATCAAAGTCTCTTATCAAAGTGATGATGTCCGGCTCCTTATCACCTCCCTTATTTGATATGCCAACACTTTTTCCATGCGTAACGGGGTCCTTGTTGGTGGGGACAATTTCTGGCGGCCTGATGCTCTTTCTGATTTCATCGGCCAGGGTTTTGATCTCTACTTTCATAAATTGCTATTAGGGTACAGGTGCAGTGGTTTCGATATGATCAGCATAGATCTGATCAAATACAGGGATAATCACCGGAAAAAGGGATAAAGGCGTTTGAGCGGTATCGGTCCGCTGGAAATCCACACGGTCTGAAATCGGAGCAGTAATTTTTCCGAACTTTGAAAGCTGCTCCTCCACTTCCGCTGCCGTATCGTACCTTACATTTCCCTTGACCCGGTTTGGGATAAAGACTAGGTGTCCCGATGGATTGATCTTTTTTAACACGACCGAAAAAAGAACGGTTGAATCGAAACTAAACTCGTCATAAGAAAACGGGCAGAGTACCAGATCTGCTGAAATGAATACAGGAATAAGCCCGTCATCATCCAGTTTTCCCGGCAGATCTATGATCACAATGTGTTCACTGCTCTGGCTGAGAACAGTATACATGGAAGGAAAATGTTCCAGTCCTGCAGCAATAATCTCATAATGTTCAGGGGTTTCAGCCAATTTGGCCTTTTCATATTTCTGGGCAAGCGACTGCTGATAGTCCATATCGATAACGGTCACCTTCCGTTTTTTGACCAGCGTTAAAAAGTTGGCCAATAAAAGGGTGAGCGTACTTTTCCCCGCCCCTCCCTTTTGGTTTCCAATAATAATAAGCATAATAAAAAAGGTTTAAAATTTAACGGGTATTTGTACGGGCTTTACCCTTGCGCTGACGGTTGCGACCTAGGATAGCCTCATCATCAATATCCTCCTGAAGCTCAAGCGCCCTAACTGGATTTTGGTAGAAACCGGATCCATCAAGTTCAGAAAGAATATAATTGACCTCAACGGCGGGATCTGCATATGATATTCTGTAAGCTTGAGCACGATTATCATTTTGACGGTCAAAATTTAAATAGGCAAAAACATCACGTAGCGGCATAACCTCTGAGCCTTTCATCACGGCTTTACCAGAATGGTCGATGATGGTATAACCATAGGGCATTTTATTATCCTTGCTGTGGAAAACTAGTTCCGCACCAGTTTTTTTCTTGACCATCTTGGAAAACTGTTGCAATTCTGATTCCAGATCGGCTTTTGAAAATACCAGATTCTCATTAGATAACCGATCAGTTAAGATTTTAATAAAAACACCTCGCAGCTGCCTGCACCGGTTTTTATCCTTGCCCTGTTCCCCAAACTTAGATTCAAGATCTATTGTCCTTAAGGTTGAAACCGACTTTCCACAATGGGATACTTCCATATTTCCCTTTTCAAAACGAACATCAAAACCTGATCTTTCCAACAGGGTACGCACCTGTGCGAGAGTGCTAAAATTGTAGCGAAGCAACTTATCAAGCTTAGTCGTATCAGCTTTTTCACGTTGCATTACTGTAGAAAGCGCCCTAACTGACCGGAGCTTTTCAAAGGCGGAAGATATCTTTTCCCCATTCTTATTGACCCTTGTCGATACAATATGCACATGGTTATTTCCAGTATCCTTGTGAAAGATCACCAGATATGGATTTTCAGCATAACCCATTTCCATCAACCACTTTTCAGCAGTACTCAAAAGTTCTTCTTTTGAAACTGCTCTGCCCTTCGCAGAAATCACCGCATGGAATTGTGGCTTAATTACCCTTTTGTTCACAGCTGATACCGCCTTCAGGTAATTGATATAATCCTGTGGGCCAATTTTAGCCAACCCCATCAGGCCCCCGAAATTCCGTACCTTCAGAAGCTCCCCTTTTCCGGACTGCATCTTCTCATGGTTATATCTTACTCCGGCAAAAGTTGCTGAAGAACTGAGTATCTTAACAATCATATAACTGCGTGACTTTGCAACCAGCTCCGTAAAAAATAAGATTACAGTGAAACAAGATCATTGGTATTATTGTGATACAGTTTCATTAAAAACCCTGTAGCGGCATATCTTGCTATTGAGCTACAATCGAAACAAGGATTCCAAGTAGCTGATGAACTGGTTATCCAGTTCATTGTAAACTTACAAACAGCATAACATTGTAACCAGTTTTCAGGTTATACAGCTACTGCATAACAGAATGTCCGTTTAGCCACCCAGTAACTTTAACACCTTTTTATTTCCATGTTGAGATTTTTTAAAAGCAGCGAATGTTTATCAAGTTCCTTACAATACCGTGTGAAAATTACCGGAGACAATACACCCTGCTTATTCAGTATATTCGCATATCTCGCCAGCTGATTAATATTATTTCCGGTTCTGGAAAGCTCAAGCCCTATCTGGTCAATGCTGTTCAGGACTGAACGTCCATCAAAAACCAACTGCAGGTTAATATCGAGCATTCTTTTTCTAACAATATCACTTCTTTTCAGTCCAAGAAGCTTTTCCAGAGAGATAATGGTGTTAAATTCCTCCTCCGAAAAACGTGCACCTATCCTTCTGGTTTTCTTACCACTTTTCAGATAGGGCCGTCCGAGCCGCTTTTTCTTTTCTTCCATTCCAAAATCATCTAAAAGAGAAAACGAGTTGCGAGTTTTCTCCATCCCCAAA
>NZ_JBFTRT010000328.1:0-11880 GCF_056399685.1 Pedobacter sp. 01N416 | reverse complement strand
GTCTAACAGAAGGGTATACACGCTAGAAGGATAGAAATATTCATAATTTTGACGGTAATACTTGTGATAGAGACTGATATTAGTACCATAAATAGCAAATAAACTATCTCCGGCATAACTTTTTACATAGTCCTCAAAAGATTGGGTATCGTTGGTTACCGGCATTTTCAAAAACATTTCGTTGCCATGGCCAATATCTTCACCTTTTGCTTTTTTATCTTTTAATTCCTGTTGCATTTTCAGCATACGCAGGTTCCCTTCACGACGTGATACAATGGCCTGATTATAAAGATCTTTGCTTAACCGATAAATCAGTTCATCTATGCCACTACGGGTTTCGATCTGTACTTTTTTAACAATAGCCGGAAGATGATCGAATTTTTTGATGTAACAGATCGTGTTTACAAAAACATCTTTGGCCTCATCTGTCATATAATCAGGAGAGCCTGCAAAACCCCACATAAAATAATTTCCTTGGCGACCTAATGCCACTGCTTCGGCATTTTTAAGACAAACGCCACCTGAAATAGATTCAGCATCTGGCGAATCGTTAAATCCTTCGCCGTGCGAAACCATGCCGATTAGATAAGGTTCTTTGGAAGAAAAGCCTTGCTTTACCACCTGCCACCTATTCATTTCTTTGGGTGTACCAACTCCCTGATGACCATTAAAAAAAGAACCAGGCGTGGGTTTTTTCACCATAGTTAATTTTACAGCATTTGGGGTATTAAAAATGGGATGATCGGTTCTGATGTTCAAGGCTTCGTCATCCAGACACTGGCAGTACCAGTCGAACTTTAAACCTAAAGGTAAACCCACATTGGGTGCCATGGCGTGCATTAAAACCATTGGGCGACTAAATTTTGCGGGCATGTTAACAGGGCCGGCATCCATTAAGGTTACATCTACCTCATCAGACATTTCTACCTTATAATCAGCCACATCTATTACTTTAACCTCGGTAAAGCGCTGTTCCAAAAAGGTTTTAAAATCTGCCATTCTGGTTTTGTATATTTTTTCGACAACAGCTGGTGTAGTTGAATAATAAACTACATTTTTCGGCATTGGTTTATCGGGATTATATCCAACATACAAAACCTTCAATACAATTTTCTCCCGATATTTCGCAGTTCCAAAAGTGAGCAGCGAAACCAGCATCAGGCATGCCGTTAGCATCTTTTTCATCATCTATATTTTATCAACCAATAACTAATTGAATATTTCAGCAAGCTTTTTGTTCAAAGGTTCACCACGCAAGCCATTACCGATAATTTTACCCTGCGCATCTACCAGAAAACTTGCAGGTACTGCGCGTACACCATATAAACGGCCTACTTCATTGTTCCATCCTTTCAGGTCAGAAACATGAATCCAGTCTAAACCATCTTTTTCAATCGCTTCTAACCAGCGTTCTTTTACATTATCCAATGAAACCGAAATAATTTCGAAGCCTTTATCTTTATAGGTTTGATATTGTTTTACCAGGTTCGGATTTTCGGCCCTGCAGGGACCGCACCAGCTTGCCCAAAACTCAACCAGTACCACTTTTCCTTTTAAACTGGCTAACGAAACTGGCTTGCCTACCACATTGTTCTGTGTAAAAAGCGGCGCAACATTTCCAACAGCAGTAATGCCACTTGCGGCAATACGCTGAGCGAGTTCTTTTCCCATATCGGTTTCACGGTACGCTTTGTTCAAGGCAATAAAAAGCGGTTCAACTTTGGCTACATCAACCTTACTTCCGGCAGCTTCTGAAAGTGCTACCAAAGCGAAATATGAATTTGGGTGTTCTTTAGCAAATTGAAATTGTTTATCGGTTCTGTTCTGGATGTTTTTTCTGAAGCGCAGGTCTACTGCTTTCATGTAAGCGGTATCTTTTTGCTGCTCGGGTGTGCCACGGTTAAAATCTATATTAACGGCTTTGGTAAGTGCCATAATGGTACCACCAATAGCTTTGTTATAGGCATCATATTCCTGGTAAACTTTCGAACCACTAAAAACAGCGTTTTCCAAAGAATCCTTTGAAGTGATCGTTACCTGTTCCTTACCAAAATAAAAGTAAATAACATCTCCGGTATAAACTGCCTTACCTTTACCGCCACCAGTATGATCGAGTGCCATACGGGCGTAGGCATTACCAGAAATATGTCCGGCAAACTTGAAACTTCCGTTAACAAGCGCTACTGAATCTTCGTGACTTACACCATTGTCCATGTAATCGATATAGGCTTTCGCTGGTGCTCCCAATGTGCCTATTTTACCTGTTAAACTAAAATTCGGCGCTTGTGCCCAGCTTAAAACTGGTAACAAAATGGCCAATACTGCTAATTTTATGATTTTCATTTGTATGTTTCTTTATGTTTAAATAAGTTCCACGCTCAGATTTAAGCCCAAGCGTGGAACAGCATTATTTTCTGATCGCGATATCAACCGGAGCGCCGGGAATTCCTTCGATCTTTTTAATGAGTACACCATTCATTCCTGTAGCTATATTTAGAAATGAAACGGTTTCTTCTGTTCCTACCATCAATGTTTCTTCGTCTTCAGTAAGTTTTAGCATCGTAATCGATTTACCACTAAAGCTAGTAACAAGCTCCATAAGCTCTTCATTTACAGGATTATACCGATACACTTTACTACCATTGGCAATATAGATTACCCCATTTTTAGCACCACTCCATTTTGTATTTTCGTTAATTAACTCCTGGCGTACAAAAAGACGCTTATGTTGAGGGGTAAAGGTAAACGGCCCGTTAAACTGAACATTGAACTTTAATTCATAAATCTTTCCATCGGTTCCCTTACTATAGGCAAAACAATCTGCGTTATTAAGTTGCTCCAAATGAATAAGATCCATACCTACATTTAATGGATCGAAAGCATTTGTTGTGGTAACCGAGTATTGAGTACCAAAATAAACAGGCGCTCCATAAAGATTGATCCTGACAAATTGCTTTCTGTTTTTGTCGAAGCCAATAAAATAGGTAGCCGATTGCGTAAAGCTCATTACAAAAGACGGGGCCAATTCGTAATCACCATCAGCAGGTAAGCCGAACATTCCATAAGTAGCAGCCTGATCCCATGTGCTCGTTGTTCCACCATAAAACTTACCATTTACAACGCCCATCATTACCCCTTGAGGATGCGAGATCAGTGAACCAACCTCAAGATTATCCGGTTGCGTAAAGAAGTTATCCTTAAGTGTATTTGGGTATTTTGGATCTTCCTGCATGGTATTGGGCTCCAACCTGATTCCGCCATTTTTTGTAATAATCCAATACCCTAACATTGTGCCGCCCGTAAATGCATTCCTAAGCAGAAATAAATTTGTAGGGTTTGCAGGCAAATCTTTCCCCTGCATTGCCCTGTATAAACGGGCCTTTACACTACCGTCCGGTTTTACAAATGAAAACTGTGTTATTCCATTTTCGACACTCAATACCGTTGTACCACTGGCAAACTCGGTTCCCCCGTCTATGTAAAACTTATGGAAATATTTCATTCCATTTGCTTTGTTGAACACTGTAAGACGGGCAGCGTATCTTTTAGCCTGCAAACCAAATATGATTCTTAAAGCTGGTCCGGTATAAAGAACGTCATTCCCTTCCATTACACTGCAATTACATAGCCTTTTGCTTCATTTTTAGTTACCCAATTAAATGGATTATTTAGCATAGTGGTTAATAAACCTATATAATAGAGGTTTTTTGGTGCGTCCAGTCCATCGGTAGTAAGGGAGGTTTGCCCGGTTACCAGAATAAACAACTCGTGTTTGGTTCTCGAATAAGGAGGAAGCGGCCAGGTATCCCACCAATTTGGTTTTTCCAGTTTGGAGGAGAACACCACTTTTGCCCTGATCAGATATGGGTTTTCGATGCCCAGATCTGGTGTACCGGTTAATTTGATGAGTATGGAAACCGATCTGTTTTCAAGTTCCTTATCCTTATTATAAATAACCACAGGAATGTATCCTAATCCTTTATTAGGAAGGATTGAATATTGAGTTTTCAAAGCTTCGTAATGAATTCCGAGAGTTGCCGTAGAAGAATCAGCATCTACCCGTGCACTAAATTTCCGCTCTACATCTGCTCTGATTCCGGATAAACGTACAGGTAGCCACACGGTATCCTGGGCCAGTGTAGGATTATAGGCAAAGGTTCTTACTATACTGTCTTTATCACCATTATAAATGTCGAAATAGACATTAGCACTGTGATCAAAACGCATTTCTTCTGCTTTCTTGCATGAAACAAGGCAGATAATTGCGAATATTAATATATATATTTTCATAATTTGCTATTAATAGAATTTCAAATTGTTTTATCTGCCACCATAAACAATCTCATCGTTAGGAAGAGGAAGTACGAAAATGTTATCGGAAGCAGGAATGGTTACACCAGTTTGCCCTACTATACCTCTATTAAGCCGCTTATACATATAGAATAACTGGCCTTCGGCTAACCATTCTTTACGGGCATCTTTAAGCAGTTCTTTTAATAAATCTTCTTCGTTGTTTATGGTCAAAGGGTCACCTATTTGCCTCGCTTCACGAACCTGTGTAAGGTAATTGACCGCGGTTGTGGGATTATTTGCATATGAACACTCGGCAGCGATGTAATACATCTCACTAAGCCTGATTGCAGGAGCCATCAGATAATGTAAATTTGCGCCTGTTTCAGCACTTAAGGGGTTTCTGCGGTATTTAACGATATCGTAAGACCTTGACGATTGGCTGGAAGTAGCCGATAACCAGTATTTATAACGGGAATCACTCGCTCCGGCTGTTGCCTTTTCGTAAATATAATCTGCGGCATCCTCAATCAAGTAAAAACCCCTAGTGCCACTTTGAAACCAATTGTCTTTTATTTCTTTTGCAGCACCTGGAATGTACCATCCAAAAACGAGTTCCTTATAAAGAATACGATCTTTTTTCGAATCTTCGAATGCCTCAAAATCACTTTTTGCTGTCCATGGGAATTTTTTCGAGTCAATAACCTCCTTAGCGTTAAGTAAGGCCTTAACCTTATCATTTTTATAAAGGTAAACCCGGGCAAGCGTTCCGCATACAGCATAATAATTTAAACGATGCCTTCTGTTCTGTAAGAAAAGACTTGGGTTTTTCTCTTCTGTATTTTTCAGCGTATCGGTTACTAAGGGATAATTCACCATATAACTGGCACTCCGAATCGGATCTACAACCAATAATTGTTTCGACTCTTCCAGATCTTTGATGATCAAATCAAGGGTTTCTGATACGTTAGCAACGGGAGTAATCTCTTTCGTGTATTTATTAGCATATGGAATTCCTTTTGCAGAGGGGTTTCTCAAATAAGAAGGCGCAAAAAGACGCAACAGGTCGAAATGCAAGTATGCTCTTAAGGCAAGTGCTTCTCCTTTGACAATGGAATAATTGGCGCCACTAAAAATGCTCCTTTTTGCATCTACATTTTCAAGGATCAGGTTACAGTTTACAATGGCATTGTATAAACCGGCCCATATTTTATCCTTGCGCTTGATAAACTCTCCATGTTTATAATTGTACAATGAGGTCTGTCTGTAATCCTGTCCGTCATCACGCATCGAAAAATTTTGGGCCAGCACCTCTGTTGTGCCAAATGTGAGTTCTTTACCGTACAGATCTGATTCTGTACTACGGTTATATACGCCGTTTATGGCTTCCATAAAGCCATTTTCTGTACTGAATAAAATTGGAGCAGCAATTTCTGATTCCGGCTCAACTTCCAGCCATTTCTTGCAGGAACTCAATAACCCTGTTATCAAGACAAGGCATATTAACAATCTAATTTTCATGTTCTTATATTTTAAATCTGTTCATTAATAGCTTAAAAAGCTGCTCTAACAGAAAAGGTTAAACTCCTCGTAAACGGATAATTAATGCCTCTTTCTTCTTTTACTGATGACCAGCGCACTACATCATTGGCCGTTATCTGAAACATGAGACTCGACATCGATAATTTAGATGCGATTTTTTTATTCATATCATAAGAAAGGTTTACTGATTGAAGATTGATCAGATTATCTGGCTGTATAAATCTCGAGCTTACATCAGTCTCGCCATTATCCGCTATATTTTTATAAAAAGAGAGGTCGCCAGACTGCTTCCACTTTTCTTCGAATACACGCTTATCAACATTATATTTTGGATCAGCATTTTCAACACGCTCTACCAGTGTCAGGTTATATTTGTCGCCACCGAAAAAAGTTTGAAACTGTACATACAGACTAAATCTTTTGTAGTTAACCGTTCCACCAAAGTAACCGCTCACTTTAGGATTAGGATCGCCAATTACAACATAATCTCTCTTATCGTAGTCGTATGTAAGTGTACCATCTTTTTTCAGGTATAATTCACGTCCGTTTTCCGGATCTATGCCTAGCGAGCGAACGCCATAAATGGCATTAAAAGGTTGCCCTTCGCTAAATCTAAGTAAGGGAATGCCCCTGTAACCACCATCTCCTGGTTTTACCGACTGCAATTCGTCTGCCCTGTCATTGTATTTTTTTAATGCGTTGGAGATTCTCACCACTTTGTTTTTGTTGGAAACCATACTTGCATTCAGGTTTACCGACCAGTCTTTACTTCTTACTGCATCTATGGTTAGCCCCAGCTCAGCGCCTTTGTTCTCCATGTCGCCAAGGTTTTCCTTATAAGACAGAAATCCTGTTGATGGCGGTAATGTAATATCGGCCAGAATATCTTTGGTAAACTTCTTATATATTCTCGGCGTAATCATTACACGATCTTTAAACAGACCGATATCGATACCAATATCCGTCATCCTCGTTTTTTGCCACCCAAGGTTATCATTTCCATAACTGTTTACTCCGGCACCAATACCAGATGAATACCAGTTTCCTGTATTATATTTATAAATKGTTTTTGATAAGTAAGGATCGAACTCTACCGAACCGGTGAGACCCGTAGAGGCTTTTATTCTAAGTTGGCTAATTACAGGATTACCTTGCAGAAATTCCTCCTGGTGTACATTCCATCCTAAGCCGAACGACCAAAAAGGAGCCAGTTTATTGTTCACTCCGAATTTTGAAGAACCATCAATACGAACGGTTCCATCCATAAGGTAGCGGTTTTTATAGGAGTAGTTCATCGTAAAGAAAGAACCAAAAAGTCGTGCTTTTTCGAGCCTGCTTTGCGGTTTTCCATCTTCAGCGTACCCCTTGGCAAATCCTATGCTCGTAAAACGATCATTAGCAAATCCGATAGCGGTAAATTCTTTTTGATCGCGCAGCTCTGTACGGGCATTTACACCTACTAATGCGTTAAAATAATTGCCACCAATCTGCTTTAGCCAGGTTAACCTGATATTACTATCCCAATAGGTTTCTTTCATTTCCCTATTCATGTATTCGCCCTTTTCATCTATTTTATCTGTTGTGTACAGGTAATATTTATTTGCTAGTGGAGAGGTGAATATGTCATCAGAATTTGACCGTGTGGTTACGCTCATTTGAGCCCTTAACCGAAGGTTGTTCGCCACCTCTACATCAGCAGAAAGGTTATCAATAATTTCGGTGTACTTCGATTTGTTGAAACTGCTTAAGCCAGCATCGAACAGCGGATTAAAAACATATTCTCTCGATCGATCTTGTTTTTCATATATATCAGAAATCCTCATCGTCATGCCATTGGCATCTTGCAATGGGTAATAAGGATTCATCCGTACATAATTAGAAAAATCGCCATATGGAGATTCGGTAGCGCCTACTTGTGTTATGGATAATTCATTTCTGAACTGAATTTTCTTTACATTATACTGAAAACTCATTCCTCCTGAATATTGGTCCCTTTCCGATCCTTTCATTGCTCCGGGCCTGGTTTGGTAACGAAGGTTTACATTGTACCGAAATGCTTGTGAACCTCCATCTAAATTTACAGCATGTTTATGCCCTATGGTATTACGCAGGGGTTGCGATAGCCAATAACTGTTAACACCACCAACAACATTGGCTTTTTTATGGTAATAGATTTCATCGAGCTGATCTTGAGATACCTGTTGTTTCGAAGAATTATATAATCCTGCCAAAACTTCATAATCTAGTTTTTCAGCTGCATTTAACACCTGATAATCAGTTAGATCTGCAGCGGTAAGATTCAATTCGTAGTTGTATTCTATCCTTAGTTTCCCTTCTAAAGGTATTTTAGTCGTTATCACAATTACACCATTGGCCGCGCGTGAACCATAAATTGCCGTTGCAGCCGCATCTTTTAATGAGGTAACCGATGCAATTCTATTCACATCCAGATCAAATACTTTCTGCACGCTTACTTCATATCCGTCAAGCATAAAAACAGGCATGTTCGCTGTTCCAAGAATATCATCTCTTCTCAGCACCTGCCCATCGCCGCTTGGCAGTGCAGAAGCTCCTCTAACATTGATAGAAGGAATTCTGTTGGGATTAGAGCCTGCAAGATTATTATCTATCAGTTTAAATGAAGGATCGAATGTTCCGATACTTTGAAGCAAACTCTGTGGGTTTACCCTTCTCAGCTGATCTCCGGATATCGTAATCGCATTACCGGTATAGTTATCTTTTTTAATCGTTTGATAACCCGTTACCACTACATCGTTCATTTGGGTCATCTTAGAGACAAGCTTAACGTTTAACGTTTTAGTACCTGTAACCTTGGTTTCAAACAAGTCGTAGCCCACATAACTAAAAACCAAAATGCTTCCTTCATCAACATTTACTTTGAATTCGCCTTTATCGTTGGTAATGCCTACGCTTGCACCATTTTTAATGGAAATATTAACGCCCGGAATGGTTTCTCCTGTAGCTTTATCAGCAACAACACCTTTTACTTCAATTTTGGCGTTAACAACTGCGGTTGGCGCCGGTAAATCCTCTTTACCGCTGATTACGACAGTTTTGTTAACAATATTAAAACTGAGGTTCTGATCTTTTAAAGCGGCATTTAACGCCTCGGTTAGCGAAGCCTTCATTCTTTACCCTCCGCATGTCGCACACGGGGTTGTAAAGGGTAGTTAATTTCATACCTTTGTAATGAATGAGGTTAAAAAATAGCAGCTGGGTTTCGAAGCAAGCTGCTTGTCCAAATTTCTACCGGAAGCGTTATCGCGCTTTCGGTTTTTTTTAAGGTAGGATGCTAAATTTCTGGTAGTTTTTTCATCATAAAGTTTAGTTAGTTCGTGAATTGGTTGGTTGATTTCTCGGCTGTTTAAAGAAAAGCCATTCTTGTTTAATTTCTAGTTACAGTGAGCACCTTGCCTTTTGCATCAATATGAACGTGATTAAGTTCTAATATTTTAAATACCTCTGCCAGGTTGCTATTTCTCGGAATTTCGCCTACATATTTTTCTGTTGAAATTTTGCCCTGATAAACTACATCTACATCGTACCAACGCGAAATTTGCCGCATAATGCTTTGGAGATCATCATTATCAAAAGAGAAAATATTATTCTTCCAGGCCATTTCTTTATCAATATCAATTTCCTGATCGACAATTAATTTAGCCGTGTTTATATTTAATTTCGATTGTTCTCCCGGGTGCAGATTTACACTACCAGAGGCATTGCTCACTTTTACAGCACCTTCTAAAAGCGTGGTTTTAACAGCGGCTTCATCATTATAGGCATTAATATTAAAATGAGTACCCAAAACTTCTACCGTCTGGCCCTCTGTTTTTACCCTAAAAGGGCGGGTATGGTCTTTTGAAACCTCAAAGTAGGCTTCTCCATTAAGTTCTACTACTCTTTCGTTTTTAGCAAAGGCATAAGGGTATTTTAAGGTCGTGGCTGCATTAAGCCAAACTTTTGTACCATCGGGCAGGCTTACCTGGTATTGTCCGCCGCGGGGCGTGCTAATCGTATTGGAGCCTGTAACTGATGCATTTGGGATTTCTTTAATGATGTATTCGAGCTGGCCGTTTTTTGCCTTACGGATTTCGATACCGTTTTGGCTCGCAATCTGACCGTTTTTAGCATCATCCAGATTTACCACCGTTCCATCGGCTAGTGTTAACATAGCTTTATTTCCACCTGGAAGAATATCTTTTAATTCGGTTTTAGCTGTTAATGGCAAAGTATTACGACCTGCCATAAAATAGAGTCCTACGCTAAAGCATAAAATAATACTGGCAGCTATCGCTATGCGCTTAACCGTGACCAATTTTACAGATCTTCTTCCTGGGCTTAACCGGTTCCATACTTCTTCTTTACTGGTTTCAATGAGCAAGTGGTCAGGAGCCTCTTTTTCGAAAGGCAACTGAAGGTACCATGCTTCTACAATAGCAATTTCTTCTGGCGTACAATGGCCTGCACGGTATTTATCTAAAAGCTTTTTTGCATTTTTCTCCATTAAAAAGAAATCTAGTTTGGTTGATTATTATATATACGGCGAAGCTATAGCCTTGGGGGTATCAAAAAATTATTTTTTTTTTAATAATTTGATTCAACACCCATTTAAAAGAAAAAAAATCGAATTTAAATTACAACCACAGTGGCTAACTATAGGTTTTTAACAAGAAAACAACATAAACTGCTACCCCAAGCCGAGTTTTAAGGATTCGTAGTGCTTTTTTAACCTGCGTTTTAACAGTTAACTCAGAAAGCCCTAATTCGACCGCTATTTCTTTATGCGATTTATTCTCTTTACGGCTTAATATAAATATTTCGCGCATTTTTGGCGGCAAAGCATCAATTTCCTGCTCAATTAATAGCGCCATCTGCTTTTCGCGCACCATATAGTCAGTTAACACATGATCTTGATCTATAAAATCCTGCAAGGAATCAACGTATTTGCTTTCTACTTTTTGATGCGCAAACACATCCAGTACACGGTTACGCACTGCTGTATATAAATATGCTGATAAATTACCATCAGGCGCTACCTGTAAACGTTTAACCCAAAGCGATTCGAACAACTGGTGTAATACATCCTTTGCTTCTTCATCGTCATTTAAGCGTTTATTGGCATGGATAAAAAGCAGGCCATAAAAGCGGTTATAAATTTCGGTAAACGCCAACTCATCACCTTGAGTTAACAAGAATGCCAATTCGCTATCAGAATATGAACCGTAAACACGCATAGAGATAACACAAAGATAATATAAATACAATCGGTTTCACTGGCTTGTATCGAGTCTTATCTTACTTATCTCTTGACATTTGCAATTTTTTACATAAATCGGCGTATTTTGCGCCCTAAAAAGAAAAACAAGCAGTTTTTAAAGCCTTTGTCATTAAAAAAAGACCAAAATAGATACAATTAGTTATTATTAGGTTTCAATTGACGAGATTCCGACAGCTAAATTATGCGTTTTCAACCACAGATGCACACAGATAAACAGGGATTTATAACTGCCAATAAACCTGACATACAAGCCTTAAACTTCGCGGCTTAATATTGCTGCATACGCTACCAGTACAATACAGATAAATGAGGCAATGGTTCTGATCCGATGGAATAAATTCCAGCTGGGCTCAAATTTTTCTCGCAATGCAGTGAGGTCTGTTGCACCAAGTCTACTCAGGTCTGCCCCATCCAAAAGGTTGTTAAGGGGGACATTACCAATGATGGTGACCAGAAAAACACCGCCAAAGTATAATAAGGTTGCCGCTAAAAGCAGGTAAAATACCATAGCTTGTTCTCTAAAAAACCAAACACTTATGGGTAATATGACTAGCGTACCCATAAAAGAAATAAAAAACAACGGATTTAAAATAGCCCGGTTGATTGATTGCATGGCTTGTAAAAAAGAAGCATCAGAAAGACGTGCAAGGCCTGGAATAACCGAACAAGAGTACGCATAAAAAAGACCACCAATAAGTGCAGTAGAAACTGTACTCAACAAAAGAACCAAGGTTTTGAAATTCATAAAC